>CAYZAE010000007.1:0-76465 GCA_964476125.1 uncultured Verrucomicrobiota bacterium
GATGGCAATGATGGCGATGACCACGCGCAGTTCGATCAGGGTGAAGCCACGGGCGTGCGAGACCCCAGGGGTGCGATTCTCGGTGCTCATGTTGTTATTAGGCGATGGCAAGCCTTCGGTGGCCAGCACGAAGTCGATGGGGGTGGGGGGCTTTCCGATCCGACCGATCGGACTGATCGGACTGATCAGACCGATCGGACCGATCGGACCGATCGGACTGATCTTTCCCCCAAAAAACCAAAAGGCGGGAGGCGGATTGTGTCCACCTCCCGCCTTCGGGAATCAGGATCCGGGGGCGTTACTTGCGCACGCTCCGGAAATACTTCTGGGTGCCGGACGGGGTGATTGTGACGGAGCCGGACCCGGGCACGTCCGAGTAGGGGCCGGAGACGGAGTCCGCAGCCTGGAGGGTGCCTTCGAAGGTGATGACCGTGCTCGCGCCGGTGCTGCCGAGGGGGAGGGTGGGGGGTGTCCGGGGGGGGGCCTCGTTCAGCACTTCGAGGGTGGCGCCATCGAGGATGGCGTTGGTGTCCCGGATGGCGTCGGGGGCGGCCGCCTGGCCGGCAGGACCGTCACCGATGATGACGACCTTGTCGCGGTAGGTGGTGAATTCCGCGGAGATCACCGCGCCGGCGGCGGTGTTGTTGACCCCGCCCTGGACTTCGGCGGGCATGAAGGCCTCGGCCAGCAGGACGCCATCGGCGGACACATTGAACCCGCGGGTGGCGCAGCACTGTTCGTAGAAGAACAGTTGGAGCTTGTAGGTGCTCTCGGGGATGAGCCCGCTGAACTCGACGCGCCAGGTCGTGCCGTAGCGGATCGATTGGGTGACCTTCTCCATGACGTTGTCGGCCTCGCTGTCCCCGTATTCGGGCTGGTTCCAGTTGGGCACGTTGTTGGCGGCAACCACCCGGACGCCGGCCACGTTGTCGGCCGTGAAGTCGGCATCGCCCGCCTTGCCGGCGGCACCGGCGGAGCTGACGTTGATGGCGTAGAGGAAGCGGCCCTGCAGATCCAGGCCCTCACCCGGGTCGCCGCCGGAGAAGCTGCCGATCGCGATGTTCTTGAACACGGTGGCCTTCTCGAACTTCAGCGGATCGGATCCGGAGGCGACTTCCTTGCCGTCGGCCGTGCCGTCGCCGTCCGTATCCGCCTTGGCGGGGTCGGTCTTGTAGGTCAGCAGTTCGGAACCGTCGCTCAGGCCGTCGTCGTCGGAGTCCGTCTTCTTGGGGTCGGTCTTGTGGGTCTTGATCTCGTCGCCGTCCTTGAGTCCGTCGCCATCGGTGTCGGCGGCGAGCGGGCTGCTGCCGGCCGTCTGCTCTTCGGAGTCGGAGAGTCCGTCGCGGTCGGTGTCGGCCAGTTTCGGATCGCTACCAATAGCGTACTCCTGGGCGTTGGTGAGGCCGTCGTTGTCCGGATTGCCGGCTGCGGCTTCGGTGAGGCCGCCGAAGTAGAGCTTCTCCCATTCGTCGGGGAGGCCGTCGTTGTCGGTGTCCGTCTTGGGCGTCACCTTCTCGAGGGTGAGGGCGTTGAAGATGGCGTTTAGGTCGCCGAAGGCGGCACTGGCCGTCCGGCCGTCCAGCCGAAGGGTGAGCTTGGTGTCCCGTGCGAAGTGCGTGCGGGTGATGAGGGCGGTCTGCTTGCCGTTGGCGATGCCCCCATGGACCTGTCCGGGATTGAAGTCTTTGACGATCAGGTTGCCGTCCAGGAAGACGTCGAAGCCGCGGTTGCAGCACTGCTCACCGAAGATCATCTGGAGCTTGTACTGGGCGCCCACCTCAAGGTCGGAGAGGGTGAGCACGACATCAGGCTGGGTGGCGCTCGCCGCGGCGCTCCACCGGATGCTGCCGGTGGCGGCGGCGAGGTTCACGTCATTCTCAGTGTCGCCGTAATTCACCACGTACCAGTTGGCGATCGTGTTGCCGGCGAGGATTTCAGCGCCCGCCACCTCGGCGTCGACCAGCGGCTGGAACTGGGCGTCGCGGACCTTGACGTTGGCGGCGTCGCTGCCGCCGAACGACAGGGCGTAGGGGAAGTTGCCGTCGAGATCGAGGCCCTCCCCCGAATCGCCGCCGGTCACCACGCCGATGCTGGTGAGGATCGGCTTGCTGGTCTTGTCCGCCGGGTTGGAGCCGAGCGAAAGCTCCCGGGTATCGCTGATGCCGTCGTCGTCCGAGTCGGTTTTCGCCGGGTTGGTGCGGTGAACATTGACCTCGGTGCCGTCGTCCAGGCCGTCCGTGTCCGAGTCCTTGTTGGTGGGGGAACTGCGGTGCGTCTTCACCTCGTCGCCGTCCTTGAGGGTGTCGCCGTCGGTGTCCGGCTTGGTGGGGTCGGTGCCCAGGGTTTGTTCCTCAAGGTTGGTGAGGCCGTCCGCTTCGGCATCGCCCGTGGCCGTCGCGTCGAGGTTGTTGAAGAACTTCTTCTCCCAGTCGTCGCGCAGGCCGTCGGCATCGGTGTCCGTGACGGGCGAGATGCGTTCGAGGGTCAGGCCGTTGATGATGGCATTGCGGTCCGAGATCTCTTCGGAGGTCGCCGCGGCGCCATCGAGGACAACGGTGAGCGTGTCGGAAGCCGCCTTGAACTGCTGGGTGACCACGGCCCCGAATTTGGATCTGTTCTCGGTGAAATCGCCGTCACCGGCCTGGATCCGGGCGGGAATGAAGTTTTCGAGCTCGGTTTTGCCATCGATGACCACGTTGAAGCCGCGGCCGGCGCAGCAGCTTTCGGAGAAGAGGAGCTGGAGTTTGTACTCGATGTCCTTTTCCACCTTCAGCTTGAGCGTCACCACGTTCGGCGAGGCGGACCAGCGGATGGAACCGAGGATGAAGCCAAGACGCTGATCGTTGTCCGTGGTGCCGAGCGCCATGGCGCTCCAGCCGCCCGAGGCGATCTGGTTCTGGGCTTCCACGGTGGCGCCGGGGGTGTCGTCGCCGGTGAAGTCGGCGTCGCCCACTTTGCCCCCGGGTCCGTTGGGACCGATGTTGAGGGCATAGGCAAAGTTGCCTTGAAGGTCGAGGCCTTCGCCGGGGTCGCCGCCGGTGAACGAGGCGACGGAGGCTGCGTGGAGGGAGGTGCCGGCGAGCGGCAGGAGGGTGGCGGCCAGGGCGGCGCGCCAGACATGTCTGGGATGCATGGTGGACGACGGGTTGGGTTGGAGCGAATGCAGGGGAACGGTGGTTTGAATAGGGTTGGCGCCGGCGAACTGTCAAACAGAACAATCGAAAGGCTAATGCAGGTCAGGGCTGCCGCTGCTGCTGCTGCCGGGGGCTTGTCGGCGGGGGGCTTTGTCGCCGTGGGGAAGGAGCGATTCTGTTGATTTCATCCGGGTTTCTTGCCGGTGACCGTTGTTCCTGTCGTGGGTGGGAATGACTTTGCTGAATTATCTTTTTGACTGACATGGGGGAGTGACTTTATACAACGGAGACATTCGATGAGGATCGACCGCAACCCAACCCAACTCGTAAGCCAGGGCCTTAATGGCGCCGTGGAACCGGGCGTTGGTTCGCTGGTTGAGTGCAGCGTCCGAGTGATCCCGCCCTGCGTTTCCCATGCGGCTTCCGGCTTTGTGGCGGCCTCCCGCATTCATGGACAGGGCTCCGCGATGTCCCTCAAGTGGGCTCGAAGGGAGGCAGGCAGGTAGGAATCCCCCGTGATTTCCAACCCTGCTTGCCGAGAGGCGAGCAGGGTTTTTTGTTTTTATGGCTTGGGAACGAGTCAGTCCGCGAAGGCGGAGTGACTTTGTTTCGAGTGAGTGATTTGCGGCGGGTCGACGACCTGATGACAGCGAGTGACATGCGTCCGTCGTCGCGCATCGCGAAAGGGGCGGGGCAGATCCTGAAGCGCGGGGTCGTCCGGTTCGTGTCTTGTCCGTCGCATCGGTGGCCGGTCTCCGGACCGGCTCGTGGACCCCCGGGTTCCGGCGGGCGCTCCGTGCGCCGTCGGAGCCCGGGGTAGTGTCCCCGCCCGCCCGCGGGACGCGGAGGGAACGTGATGGGATTGGTGCGCTTTTTGGGAGGAAAGAATCATGAACAAAAACCATTCGGCGGAGCGGTCCGATTTTGGCGAATTCACGCCGCCCGAGAGTCGTGGTTTGGCGTCTGCGGGCTCTCCGGGCGCGGGGGATTGGGAGGTGCTGGGCAACCTGGGGCGGATGGCCGCGGCGGGTTTGCTGGTGCCGGGGAGTGTCGAGGCTCGGCGGGTGGAGGATGGTCTGGTGGACCGGGAGGGGATTCTCCGTTCCGGGGTTCATCCCCTGTCCGTGCTTCTGGCGGATCGGGCGTACGCGGCCGGGGGCGAGACGGTGCGGGGGGGGCCTTGGGTTCCGGTGCCTTCGGTGCTTGAGGCCCTGGAGAAGACGTTCCATGTCGCCTTGGGGAACGTCGAGCCCGTGGGCAGGCCTGTGCTGGTGGCGGTTGATCTCAGCCGATCCATGCAGGCGGGCCGGGTGGAGGGTTTGCGGTTGTCGTTCGCGGAAGCCGCGGTGGCGATGGCCCGGGTGATGGTTTCCGCGGACCCGGGTTCGGTGGTGGTGGGTTTCACCGGGGCAGGTTCCGTGGATTCAGGGCGGGTTTCGTGGCTGGGCGGCACCGGCCTGACGCTGCTGGAGGTGTCCCCGGGAATGCGACTGACGGAAGTGATGCAGCGCCTGCCCCACCTGCCCTTTGGAAGGGTGGATCCCGCGTTTCCCATGACCTGGGCGCTGCGGCATCGCCTCGATGTCGGGGGTTTTGTGATCCTTACGCACCACGAAGCCCCGGCCGGGGAGGTTTCGCCGGGGACGGCCCTGGCCAGCTATCGCGCCGGGCGGGTGGAGAGTGCCCGGTGTGTGGTGATCAGGATGTCGCGTGGAGGAGGGGCCCCTCCGAGAGCGGTGGAACCGGGAGTCCTGGAGGTTTCGGGGTTCGATGCCCTGGTGCCCCGGGTGGTTTCCCGGTTCCTGCGTGAGGGTGAGGTGGAGACGCGTTCCGAGTGAGGGAGTCGGGCGGGAGTCGGGGCATGAAGCGGCGGCGGGGCCGGGGACGGTGCGTGGGGAGCGAACCCTGTGCTCCGTCCGCCGGTTTTCCGTGCTCACTTGCCCGCGAGTTCCTTCCATTTGGCGGCCAGCTTTTCGAGGTCGAACCGATCGGAGTTGTTCTTGCCGACGTACCGGAAAACCTCGCGCCCGGCGCCATCGAGGATCACCAGAGCCGGGTAATGGACGGTTCGGCCGTGGAATTTGTAGCCATGCGGGATTCCGAAGGCCCGGGCGAGGGAGGCCCCGGCATCCCGGTAGAGGGGGGCGTCCTTGGGCAGATTCCGGGCCCATTGGCGGATTTCCTCGGCGGAATCCGGTTTGATGAAGATCTGGCGCAGACCCGGAAGTCGGCCTGCGTTTTCAAGGAGTGTTTGGGTGTGGCGCTGACAGATCGGGCATTCTGTTTCGAGCAGGAAATGAAGCGCCAGGAAGGTTCCCCCGGCCTCGCTCCGCTTGAAGGCGGGCATGCCGTCGAGAACGCTGGGAAGTTCGAAATCCGAGGGTGGCGGGGTGGCGGCGGGGACGGGCAGGGATGCCGGTCCGAGCGCGATCACGGCCAGGGTGAGGATCAGGGGGTGAAGGGCTTGGCGGCGGCTGAGTTCCATAGGCGGTGGTTGAGGAAAGGGGCCCGGGTTGGGGTGCTTGGCCGCAGTATGACAGCGAAGCCTTGATCCGGCAAAAGCCGGCATGGCGGCGGGCTCGGCCGGTTCCTCGACACCCGCGGGGCGCCCCGGCTACGCTGACGAAGCTTGAAACCGCGAGTTGCCTCCCCCGCCGTCCGGCTGCTGTGCGAACTGATCGCGCTGCCGAGCGTCAATCCGGCTTTCCTTCCCGAGGGTGACCACTGGGCGGGCGAACAGCGGGTCGCTGATTTTCTGGCCGCACGAGGTGCCGCCGCGGGGTTGTCGGTGGATTTCGAGGAGGTTCTACCCGGACGGCGGAACGTTCTTCTCCGTTATCTCCCGCCGGGGCGGGTGACCCGGCGGGTGCTCCTGGCGCCGCACATGGACACGGTGGGAAGCATGGATGGCGACGAGGAGATTTTCCGGCCAAAGGTGGAAGGGGGCCGGGTTTGGGGACGAGGGGCCTGCGACACCAAGGGTAGCGTGGCGGCGATGTTTACAGCTCTGGCCGAAACTGTGGCGCGGGGGGGCGGACCGCGGAACACGGAGATCCTTCTGGCCGCGTTGATCGACGAGGAATGCAACCAGCGCGGATCCCGCGCCCTGGTGAAGTCAGGAATCCGGGCCGATCTCGGGGTGGTGGGGGAACCCACGCGCCTTCGGGTGGTGACGGCCCACAAGGGAGATGTCTGGGTGCGGGTGGAAACCCGCGGAAAATCAGCGCATGGCGCCCGGCCTGAGTTGGGCATCAACGCCGTGCGCTCCATGGCGCGGGTGGTGGAGGTTCTGGAAGGCGAGTACGCGGATGAACTCCGGCGTCGTCCGCCCCATCCGCTGCTGGGTCGACCGACGATCAACGTCGGCCGGATCCGGGGCGGCACCCAGCCCAACATCGTGCCGGACCATTGTGTGATCGAGGCCGACCGGCGGACGGTTCCAGGGGAGACGGAGGCGGGTGCGAAACGTGAGATCGCGGCCTTCCTCAAGGCGCGTGGGGTGGTGGCGAAGCTGGTGGACATGAAAGGGGTTCACGCACCGCCCCTCGAAACCGACTCGACCCTGCCCCGGGTCCGTGAGTTTTTGTCGGCGGTGGGGAGTCGGCGGCCCGAAGGGGTGACGTATTTCTGCGATGCCGCCGTGATCGCTACCGGCGGGACACCGTGCGTCGTGTTTGGACCGGGGGACATCGCCCAGGCCCACACGGCGCGGGAATGGATCTCGGTGCAATCGCTGGAGCGCGGCGTGGCTCTGCTGCGGCGATACCTGGAAGGGTTGCCGTGAGTCATGGGCAGGATGCGGCCGCCGCGCGCCGCGAGCAGAGGCTTTCGTTTTTCCGGCAGAGTGGGTGGATGCTCCTGGCGACCACCGTTTCCGGGGCCTTGATGTCGATGGTTCACAACTCCGCCGGCCGCATTGCGAGGGATCACTCGGATCAGTACGGGCTTTTCACGACCATGCTGGACACCCTCCTGCTGCTGTCGATCCCGGCGGGCGGAGTTCAGGGTGTCTTCGCGCAAATGACGGCGTCGGCCGTCACCGAGGCGTCCAGGCGGGATCTGCGTGCCGCGGTGGGGGGAGTTCTGCGGGCGGGTCTCTGGCTGGGTGTGCTGCTCGCGGCTGCGCTCTGGCTGGGGCAGGGGAGCCTGATGCGGCTCTGGAAGGCGGACGGCCCGGCGATTCTCTGGGTCACCCTCGGCACCGCCTGGATTTCGCTGGGTTATCCCGTGTTCGCGGGGGTGTTGCAGGGGCGCCAGAGTTTTTTCTGGCTGGGGCACGCGAGCATGGCTGCCGGGCTGGGGCGTCTGGTGGCGGTGACCGCCCTGGTGGTGGGTGCGGGCGCTCTCGCCACGGGCGCGATGGTGGGGGTCCTGCTGGGAGCGCTTGTGGCCACCGGGGTGGCGGTTTGGGCCGCCCGGGACCTGCTCGCCCCCGGGCCCGTCGGACGCTTCGATCTCCGGTCCTGGCTGGGGCGCCTGCTCCCGGTCACGCTCGGGCTCGCGGCTGGATCGGTGATGCTCAGTTTCGATACCCCGTTCGTCCGCGGCACGCTGGCCCAGGAGCATCTGGGGGCCATGGACCTTTATGCCGCGGCCGGACGCATCGGGCGGGCCCTGGTGATGTTCACCATGCCCATGGCGCTGGTGCTTTTTCCCCGGGTGGCGAGAAGCGCCGCCACCGGTGAGGAGACCGGCGCGCTGAAGCTTGCCCTGGGAGCCACGCTGGGCACCGGGGTGCTCGCGGCGCTCGCCTGCACCCTGCTCCCGGAACTCCCGCTTCGCATCCTCTACGCCGGGCAGCCAGGCTATCTCCGGGCGGCCCCGCTGATCCCGTGGTTCGCCTGGGCCATGCTGCCCTTGACCGCTGCCTACACGCTGGTGAATAACCTGATCGCCCGGGCCCGCTTCGATTCCGTCCCCTGGCTGATTGCCGTGGCCATGGGTTACGTGGTTACGCTTCTGGCCCTGCGCGATCGATGGGCGGGGATGGGGCCCTTCGACACCTTTCGAAATGTTCTCCTGACCCTGGGACTGTTCAGTGTCCTGCTTCTTGCTGTCGCCGTCTGGTTCACGGTCCGGAAACCAAAGCCGCCGGCACACCCTCTCGGGCGCGGATGAACCCGACTCCCACCCCCCGCTGGGGTTACCTTGGATCCGGAGCTGACGGGTTGTCCGACGGCTGCTGGCAGCGTTCCCGGGGAAACCCGGAGATGGCGGCTTTCACGCCCGCTGCCAACGCCGCCACCCGGGTTGAAAGTTCGAAATCGGAGGGGGCTTCAACGGTATAGGAGAGACGGGTCTTGTGGTTGATGAGGTAGAGAGCCTCCGGCCACTCCGATCGCAGCGCCGGATCGATGTTCGGCCTGATGATGCCTCCGGAAGCCTCCCGGCCGTCGATTTCGGCCGCGAGATCGATCGGGCAGATGCCGCGAACGGCCTCGACCATCGCTTCAGCCAAGGAGGGATGGTGGTCGGGATTGACCTCGTACACATAGAAACCTGACGCCTCCCAGTCCTCATGCAGGCACAGCGTGAGGTCGAACAGGGGCAGGTGCTCCAGCCACGCCACATGCCTTTGCACCTCGGCCGAGCGCAACTGTCGATAATCACGATTCAGGTCGATTCCCTCCTCGGACTCGCGCGTGTTGCGGGGAAAACCGGTGGGGTTCAGGCAGGGACAGCACCAGAACCAGGCATCCCGTGGCAGTTCGTCGCGTTCGATCAGATCCAGCATGGCCAGCGGCCCCGCTGGTTCGTCCCCATGGATGCCCGCCGAGAGGTAGAAACGCGGCGCCCACGAACCCCGCGACTGAGGCGGACGCGTCAGCACCGGCAGGCAAACCCCCGCCCGAGCCTCCAACTGGCTGATGGCCCAGCCCCGGGCATGCGCGGTGTCCAGGATCCTCCGAACGATCCCGGCGATCTCGATCCGCTCACCACGGTATCCGCCCTGGTTCTGTCCAAGCCGTTTCACTGCGGAACATTAGCCGGAAGCTTTGGCCGTTGCACGAAAGCCGTGCGGGAACCCGGCGAAATACTGCACGCTCACGTGGCGTGGGCGGTTTCGGGAGGACGCGGCCGCGCCGGCAAGAACCCGTGCTTGGCGTGGCCCGGCGGCGCTTCTACGGTGCTTCAATGATTCCCCTCCGAAAGTTCGTCGCCGGGTCGCTCCTCGCTCTCCGGCTGTCCGCCAGCGCCTCCGATCCAGTCTCCCCGTTTCGCGCCGTGACGATCGATGACAAGATCCAGATCGGCTACGGACTGGCGCTGGCGGATGTCGATGGGGATGGCCGGCTGGACATCGTGCTCGCCGACAAACAGGCGATCGTCTGGTACCACAACCCGCTTTGGGAAAAGAGGGTGCTGGCGGAACGCCTTACCGAGCTGGACAACGTGTGCGTGGCGGCGGCCGATATCGACGGGGATGGCAAGGCGGAGATCGCCGCAGGGGCCGGGTGGAATCCCGGGGACACCATCGGAAGCGGCGCGTTGTTCTACCTCAAGGCGCCCGCCGACCGAACCCGCGCCTGGGAACCGATCCGACTGGCTCACGATCCCACGATTCACCGGATTCGCTGGGCCCGGAATGGCAAGGGAGGCTTCGATCTCGTGTCCGTGCCCCTGCACGGACGGGGCAACAAGAATGCCCAGGGCGACGGAGTCCGAGTGCTTGCCTACCACCCGCCCGCGGACCCGGCGGCTCCGTGGACAACCTCGTTGCTCGCGGATCAATGGCATGCCACGCACAACTTCGAAACGCTCCCCGGGGCGGCGGGCGGGGCGGCTGACGCTCTTCTCCTGGGCGCACGCGAGGGAATCTTCCGATTGATTCCGGATGCGACTTCATCCCGGGTGGCGGCGATCGCAGCGAAGGGGCCGTCCATGCCAGATTTCCCGGGAGCCGGCGAGGTGCGCTCAGGTACATCGGCAGCCAGACGTTTCGTCACCGCCATCGAGCCCATGCACGGCCACCAGCTGGCGGTCTACAGCGAACCGCCGGAGGGGCGAACCGGGCTGTGGAACCGCCAGGTCATCGATGAATCGCTGGTCGACGGACACGGTCTGGTTTCGGGGGATTTCCTGGGAATCGGCAGGGACCAGATCGCCGCGGGCTGGCGGGCCATGAACCGACCCGGAGTCAAGGTGGGCATCCGACTCTACACCTCGGCATCGAGCGATCCCCGGGGCCCGTGGAGCGCTCAATCCATTGATGACAATCAGATGGCTTGTGAAGACCTGCAGGCCGCAGATCTGGATGCCGACGGAGACCTGGATCTGGTCGCCGCGGGGCGTGCCACGAAAAACGTGAAGATCTACTGGAACGAGAGACCGCGGAGGTAAGGCGCTTCCGGAGATGGCGAATCCTCCTGCCGGGCTCGACGGCCGGCGCCGCCTCCAGGGTTTCGCGTCAGACCGTCGGCCGCCTCGCCCCTCGTGGAACACGCGACCAGGTCAGGAAGGCCGCGAGCAGGGCGAGGCCGGAACAGATGAAATAAGGAACCGAGGCGTGCCAGGCGTAGGTCGAACTCGCGAACAGCGGTCCCGCAATACGCGCCAGCGAACCCGCGCTCTGGGCGACGCCCAGGGTGTGACCCTGTTCATCGGCCGGGGTCAGGACCGAGATCAGCCCGAAGAGCGGCGGACGCGTCAGGCCGGAGCCGATGGAAAGCACGGAAAGGGTTGCGAGAAGGAGCACCCACGAACCGCCACCGACGTGGAACAGCGTCCCAATGAAGCGAAGGCGCGCGCCCTCCGGGGCGTTCCACAGTTGCGAAAGCGACGCCTCCGGAGTCCCGCTGAAAAAGGGCAGGGGAGCCAGGCTGATGGCGACCATCACCAGGCTCAGAGTGATGAGGCGGGCTTCCCCAAGGCTCCGCACCAGCCGCCCAATCGGGCCGCCCTGGATGAAGGCACCCGTCAGACCGCAAAACGCGAAAAGGAAGGCGATCGCAATCTCCCCGTCCGCGCTTCCCCGGGCGAATTGGAAATTCTCGGCAACCAGGAGTCCCAGCGTGGTCTCAAAACAGCTGAATGCGAAAGTGGCAAGGAAGAAGACCAGCACCAGCGTGCCGACCCCGGGCCGACTGAGGACCTCGCGCCAGTGATCAAAACGTCCGCCCTCACGCACCGTGGCGGCCTTGCCGGGACTCCGGCTTTCACCCAGATAACGCCAGGCCAGAACAAGGTTGACGAGGCACACCGCCGAGGCCAGCCAGCCGGGGCCGGATAGCCCGCGCCAGAGCAGCGCTCCCACCGCCAGCGAAGGCCCGCAGATGAATCCCAGCCCAAACGCCATGCCGATCAGCCCCATCTTTTTCGAACGTTCGTGCGGCGGAGTGAGATCCGCGATGTAGGCCTGCGCCACCGTGATGTTGGCACCACAGATGCCCGACAGGATCCGTGACGCCAGAATGACGGCCAAGGCGGCGTTCGGATTCTTCATCCCCGAACCCAGCGCAAACAGCGCATAGGAAAAGACAAAGCCCGCCGTGCTCACGAGCAGCACCGGACGACGTCCAATGCGGTCCGAGAGCCGCCCCCACGCCGGAGCAAACAGGAACTGCATCACCGAATACGAAGCCACGATCGCCCCCAGCATCCAACCCGGTGCGCCGAAATCCTTGACGTACTTCGGGAGCAGGGGAAGGACGATGCCAAAGCCGACCAGGTCGACGAAGACGGTGAGGAAAATGACCAGCAACGACGGCTTTCTCATGGGTTCCAGGCGAAACCCGGCCCGGGCCCGCCCCGCCAGCCTAGAGGCCGGGATCAGTCACCCGCAAGATCCCCGCACTCCCGGGCCGCCAGTCGTCGCATGTCGTCGCTGAACAAACGGTGTTCCAAACCAAACCGCGCATCCGCAGCGCTCCCATCCCCAATGTTGTCCTCCTCCAGCATGAGGAGCTGGTCGCGATTCAACGGAGGCGGCCGGCGCAACAGCGCCGGATAAAATCCCTCGAAAACGGCGGCCTGAAGTCGCGCCACAGGCATGGGAATGTGGAGCAACCACCGGCGACGCCCATGGGCCCGCAGGATGGCTCGCAGAACATCCACGAAGGTCAGGCGCTCGGCACCGCAAAGATCATACGTCCGCCCCACCGCATCCGGGGTTGTCACCGCGCTCGCAAAGGCCCTGGCCACCTGGCTTACGGCGATCGGTTGCAGGAGGGAGGTTCCCTTCCCCATCACCGGAAGCACGGGAGACCAGCGTGACAAACGCGCAAAAAGGCGCGTGAACCCATCGCGCGCCCCATGGATGAGGGAGGGGCGGAAAATCGTCCAATCCAGCCCCGATCTGCGGACGAGTTCCTCCCCGGCCCACTTGGTTCGGTGATATCGCGAGGCAGCCCCGTCCCGGGTCCCCAGAGCGCTCATGTGGATCCAACGCTGGAGACCGGCGGCGCGGGCCGCAGCGAGCGCTGAGGCGGTTAAATCCACGTGAACATGCTCAAAGGTTCGGTCGGGTCCGCACTCGGCAATAATGCCGACCAGATGGATGGCAATGGTCGTTCCACGAAAGGCTTCGGCGAGCTGGCCGGGATCGCGAAAATCAATACCCAGAAAATTCTCGAGGCGGGGATGCGTGGTGCGCCTCGGCGTGGGGCTGGGGCGGGAGCGGCTGATGAGTCGCACGCGATGACCCTGGTTCAAGAGTTCGTGGGTCACCTCACGGCCGACAAATCCCGTGCCGCCGGTGATGGAAATGTTCAAGGCGAAGGGAGTCTAGATCGGGGTGCTTCGGAAGGCAGCTTCGAGAGTAGTGAAGAATTTAAGAAAAACATATTGCGGTGGAGGTACTGTTTGGGCAGTTTGTTCGTCCCTTTCGCCCAGTGGGTCCGAACGGGGTCCCAGAACAACGCGCGAATCGCGATGCCGACCATCAACCAACTTGTCCGTAAAGGACGCCGGAAGCTCAACTACAAGTCGAAGGCGCCTGCCCTCGAAGGAGCGCCATTTCGGCGAGGGGTGTGCCTGCAGGTGATGACCCGCACGCCCAAGAAGCCCAACTCTGCGATGCGGAAGGTGGCGAAGGTTCGCCTTACCAACGGCTTCGAAGTCATTGCCTACATCCCCGACGAAGGTCACAACCTTCAGGAGCACTCGATCGTCCTGGTGCGCGGAGGCCGTGTGAAGGACTTGCCTGGCGTTCGATCTCATATCGTTCGCGGTACCCTGGACTGCCAGGGTGTCGAGAAGCGCCGGGTTAGCCGATCCAAGTACGGCGTCAAGCGCCCGAAGGCTGCCAAGCCTGCCACCAAGTAACCGAGGTCAAGCCAAAGTCCCTACTAAAGCCGTACCCGGAAACACCGCGCCCGCCCAACCTCCCCCTTTCCTCCCTCCCTACCGTTCTTTCCTATGTCGCGTCGTCGTCGAGCCGAGAAGCGTCCACTCATTTCGGACCCGAAGTACAACAGCCCGCTGGTTACGCGGCTGGTGAACACGGTGATGATCAGTGGTAAGAAGAGTCTTGCCCAGCGTGTCGTCTACGGGGCGTTTGATCGCATCATTGAAAAGAATCCGACATCCAACCCGCTGGAAATTCTCCAACGTGCGGTGGACAACGCGAAGCCTCGCCTGGAAGTGAAGGCTCGTCGTGTCGGTGGTGCAACCTACCAGGTTCCTCTGGAAGTGGCTCCTGAGCGTCAGGCTGGGCTCGCGGTCCGCTGGATTGTTGACCTCGCGGACGCCCGCAAAGGCGTTCCCATGAAAGACGCCCTCGCCAGCGAAATCATGGATGCCTATCAGGGCCAGGGGAACGCCATCCGCAAGCGGGACGAAGTCCACAAGATGGCCCAGGCCAACAAGGCCTTCGCTCACTTCCGCTGGTAGTCAGGGTTGCGAATTACTCGTTACCCCCAAGGCAACCTCGTCCCCGTAAACCACCTCTTTTTAGCTCCGCGCGACCGATGACCGCTGAAGCCAAGGATTCTAAAGCGTTAAACGCTCCCGACCGGCTCTACCCGCTGGAAAGGACGCGCAATATCGGCATCGCTGCGCACATCGATGCCGGCAAGACGACGACCACGGAGCGTATTCTGTTCTACACCGGCCTCATCCACAAGATGGGCGACGTCGATGATGGCAATACTGTCACCGACTGGATGGAGCAGGAACGCGAGCGTGGTATCACCATCACCTCGGCAGCGACCACCTGTTTTTGGACGCAAAAGGATGATGGCATCGCCAAGCTTCATCCGAACGTCGCTCACCGCATCAACATCATCGATACCCCCGGCCACGTGGACTTCACGGCCGAAGTCGAACGATCGATGCGCGTTCTCGATGGTGCAGTCGCTGTCTTCTGTGGCGTTGCAGGCGTCCAACCTCAATCGGAGACGGTCTGGCGGCAGGCCACGAAGTATCAGGTTCCCCGTATCGCGTTCGTCAACAAGATGGACCGGATCGGAGCCAACTTCGAAAACGCCGTCGCCGAGATGCGCAAGAAGCTCAATGCCTATGCGTATCCGGTGGTGCTGCCGATCGGTAAGGAAGACGCACTTAAGGGCGTCATCGATCTGATCAGCAACAAGGCCATCGTTTATGACGATCGAGACGAGGCCGGGCTGAAGTATTCGGTGACCGAGGTTCCCGAGGAACTCAAGGAACGCACAGCGCAAGCCTACGCCGAACTGGTCAATGCCGTGGCCGATCGCGACGATGTCGTCGCCGAGTACGTGCTGAACGAAAAGCCGGTGCCGGGCGATGTCCTGAAGCTGGCGATCCGGCGGCTGACCTGCGCCATTCGATTTGTCCCCGTTCTCTGCGGATCCGCCTTCAAGAAGAAGGGTGTCCAACCTCTGGTCGATGCCGTGATCGATTATCTCCCGTCCCCGCTCGATACCGAGCCGATGACGGCCGAGGTTCCGGGTGGCAATGGCGAACGTGTTCCGGTTGGTCCCGACGACTCCGCCAAGTTCTGTTCGCTCGCCTTCAAGCTCTGGACAGACCCCTTTGTCGGTAAACTGGTTTTCTTCCGCGTCTATCGCGGACGGTTGAGCAAGGGCGACACGATCTACAATCCGCGCACCCGCAAGCGTGAGCGTGTCTCCCGCGTGATGATGATCCAGGCTGACAAGCGCCTGGATGTCGAGGCGGTCCACAGCGGTGACATTGCCGCGTTGGTGGGGCTGAAGAACATTACCACCGGCGACACACTCTGCGACGAGGAAGCCGAGCTGCTTCTTGAGCCGCCGACGTTCCCTGAGCCTGTTATTTCGATGGCGGTGGAGCCGAAGAGCAAAGCTGATCGCGACAAAATGTCTGCGGGTTTGCAGCGGCTTGCGGAAGAGGATCCTACTTTCCGCTGCTTCACCAATGAAGAAACCGGCCAGCTGATCATCGCTGGAATGGGTGAACTTCACCTGGAAATCATTCGGGATCGGCTCCTCCGCGAGTTCAAGGTGGAAGCCAGCGCGGGAGCGCCTCAGATCGCCTATCGTGAAACGATCACGAACAAGGCCGAGGGCGAAGGAAAGTTTATCCGCCAGTCCGGTGGACGTGGTCAGTACGGCCACGCCTGCGTCGAGATCGAACCCAACGAGCGCGGCAAGGGAGTCGAGATCGAAAACAAGATTGTCGGAGGTGTCATTCCCAAGGAATACATCCCCGCGGTCATCGATGGTGTCGAGGAAGCGATCAAGGGCGGCGTTGTCGCCGGATATACCATGGTCGACGTCAAGGTGGCAGTCACCTACGGCAGCTTCCATGAAGTCGACTCCTCGGAGCTGGCCTTTAAGATGGCGGGCATCTTCGCGATGAAAGACGCCGTTCGCAAAGCGAATGGAATCATCCTCGAGCCCATCATGAAGGTCGAAGTCACCACTCCTGATGAATATCAGGGTGACATCCTGGGCGACCTAAACCGCAGGCGCGGCAAAATCATCGCCATCGACAACAAGAGCGACGCAACCATTTTGCGCGCCGACGTCCCTCTCGCAGAAATGTTCGGATACGCGACGGCCGTGCGTTCCCTCTCCAAGGGACGTGCAGCGTATTCGATGGAACCCTCTCACTTTGAACCCGTCCCGGCCAGCATCGCCGCAACGATCCTGGAATCGGCGAAAAGCAAGCCGGCGGCCCGGAGCTGACCCGGAGGAACATCATGTCTGGACAACGCATTCGCATCCGTCTCAAAGCGTTCGATCATCGGATCATCGACCAGTCCGTCGCGGACATCGTCGAGACCGTGAAGCGGTCGGGCGCCCGGGTGGCCGGGCCCATCCCGCTGCCTACGAAAATCGAAAGATACACCGTCGGCCGTTCGCCCCACGTCGACAAAAAATCCCAGGAAACCTTCGAGATGCGCACTCACAAGCGCCTGCTCGATATCATCGGGCCGACGGCAAAAACCGTGGATGAGCTGAAGAAGCTCAATCTGCCCGCCGGCGTCGACATCACCATCAAGATCTAGTTCCCATGATCGGCCTTATTGGCAAAAAGCTGGGTCAGACCCGCGTTTACGACGCGAGCGGGAAAGCAGTTCCCGTAACCGTCGTGCAGGCAGGTCCGAATTACGTCGTCCAGACCAAAACGGTCGAGACGGACGGCTACAAGGCGGTGCAACTCGGGTTTGGTGCCCAGAAAGAGTCGCGCCTCACCAAGGCCGTCACTGGACATCTCACCAAGGCAAAGGCTCCTGCCCTCCGCCGCCTACGTGAGTTCCGCGACTTCACACCCGACGTGAAGCCCGGTGACACTGTTGGAGTCACGTTGTTCGCCGAAGGCGACTACATCGACGCCATCGGCATCACCAAGGGCCGAGGTTTCGAGGGCGTGGTCAAGCGGCATCATTTCCGCGGTGGCGATATGACCCACGGCGCCAAGGGATGGCACCGCCGCTCGGGCGCCATCGGCCAGCGCCTTTTCCCTGGCACCGTCATGCGCGGCATGAAAATGCCCGGCCACATGGGCCAAGTCCGGCGAACCGTCCAGAATCTTCTGGTGGTCAAGGTGCTCGCCGAGGATCAAATCCTCCTCATCCGAGGCGCGATTCCCGGTGCCGCCGGCGAGTTCGTCGTGATCCGCGAATCGAAGAAGCGCCCGAAAACGGCCACGAAGTAAAGGAGGACACGAGTGAATATCACCATTTCCGACCTGCAGGGTAACAAGGTGTCCGAACGCGCCGTCGCATTCGACATCATCGAAAACGCCCGAGGCACCCAGGCCGTCAAGGATACGGTCGTCGCCCATCTCGCCGCCCGCCGCCAGGGAACGCGCCAAGCCAAAACGGTTGGCGAAGTCTCCGGCACCAACAAGAAGCCGTGGCGCCAAAAGGGCACAGGCCGAGCCCGCGCCGGCTCTTTCCAGTCTCCGCTGTGGCCTGGTGGTGGTGTCGTGTTCGGCCCTCGGCCTCACGACTTCAGCATCAAGATCAATCACCGTGTCAAGAAGCTTGCCCTGCGCAAGGCTCTGAGTGAGCGGTTGAAGGCCGGCGACATCACCATCGTCAGCGAACTGAAGCCCGGTTCTCACAAAACCAAGGATCTGGTCAAGACCTTGTCCGGACTTGGGGTCGGCAAGGGGAGTCTGCTGCTGGTTTCCAGTGCTGACAAAAACCTGCTTCTCGCCAGCGGTAACGTGCCGAATCTCAAGGTGAGCAGCGGCGAAGACCTGAATACATATCTCGTGCTTTGGCCCGACAAGATCGTGTTCACCGAAGAAGCGTTCAGGAAGGTCGAGGCCCGCCTCGGCACGAAGGAGGTCGCATGACCATCTACGACGTCGTCAAAACTGTTCGACTCACGGAAAAGGGCACTCTGCTCTCCTCCAAGTTCAATCAGTACACCATTGTTGCCGACCGGCGCGCCAGCAAGGTGCAGATCCGCCAGGCCGTGGAACAGATTTTCAACGTGACCGTGCTCAAGGTCAACACCCAGAACATTCGCGGGAAGTCCCGACGGCAGCACACTGCCGCGGCTGGTCGCGATCAGAACTGGAAGAAGGCCATCGTGACCCTGAAAGACGGCGATAAAATCCAGCTGACCTGAACGTATGCCGGTCAAGACCTACAGACCCCTGACGCCTTCACGCCGTTTCTATACGGTGGCGTCCTTTAGCGAGATTACGAAGAGCCGACCGGAGAAATCCTTGGTCGTCATTCGGAAAAAGACTGGCGGGCGTAACGCGCTTGGTCGCGTGACCGCTCGCGGCATCGGCGGCGGTCACAAGCAGAAGATCCGGCTGGTCGATTTCAAGCGTCGCAAGTTCGGCATGGACGCGACCGTGATCGGCGTCGAATACGATCCCTGTCGCTCGGGCCGCATCGCGCTTGTCCAGTACACCGACGGCGAAAAGCGTTACATCCTGTCCCCCAACGGACTGGTGGTCGGCCAGAAAATCCGCAACGGGGCGGATGCCGCTCCCGAAGTGGGCAATTGCCTGCCGCTGAAAAACGTCCCCGTCGGAATGGCGGTACACGCCATCGAGCTTGTTCCCGGACGTGGGGCCCAGATTGTTCGCGCAGCGGGTGGATCGGCTACCCTGATGTCCAAGGACGATGGGTTTGCGCAAATCCGGCTGCCTTCGGGTGAGATTCGCCGAGTGAACGAGGACTGCTTGGCCTGCATCGGGCAGGTTGGCAATCTGGAACACGAAAATCTGCTTCTCGGCAAGGCTGGCCGCTCCCGGTGGTTGGGCAAACGCCCCATCACCCGCGGTATGGCGCGCAACCCCGTCGACCATCCCAATGGTGGTGGACAGGGCAAGTCGAAGGGCGGCGGTGGATGGCAGCAGGTCAAGTCTCCCTGGGGTGTTCTCTCCAAGGGCTTCAAGACCCGCAAGAAATTCAAGCCGTCGGATCGTTTTATCGTGGTGCGCCGCGATGGCCGCCCGCCGAAGGTGAAGTAAACTCAATTACACTGACCGGTCATGGGACGCTCAATCAGAAAAGGCCCGTTTGTGGATCTGCACCTCATGGATAAGGTGCGCAAACTCAACGCCAGCGGGCAGAAGAAGCCGATCAAGACGTGGTCTCGACGGTCGATGATCACGCCGGACTTCGTCGGGCACACCATCCAGGTGCATAACGGCAAGATCTTTAACGCGGTGTTCGTTACCGAAAACATGGTTGGTCACCGGCTGGGTGAGTTTTCGCTGACACGCACGTTCAAGAAGCACGGCGCGCATACCGCCAAGGCGGAGGCCAAGTAGCCATGGAAGTACGAGCCATCACCCGAAATATCCGGATGTCCGCGCAGAAAATGCGCGAAGTCACCCGGCAGATCCACGGACTCAACGCCCTTCAGGCAGCGGCCGTCCTGGAAACCGTTCCGCGCAAGTCGGCCTTCTGGGTCCACAAGACGCTGCGATCCGCAATCGCCAACGCGGAGAACAACAACAATCTCCGTCCGGAATCGCTCCGGATCAAGGCCGCCCTCACGGGAACCGGTCGCACCATCAAGCGCTTCATTCCCAAGGCTCGCGGTTCCGCCGGCCCAATCCTGAAGCGGAGTTGCAACGTCACGATCATCTTGAGCGACGAATAGTCTGCGTATGGGCCAGAAAACCAATCCAATCGGACTGCGTGTCGCGGTCACCAAAGACTGGCAGTCCAAGTGGTTCGCCGGTAAAAAGGAATTCGGCAAGCTGCTCGTCGAGGATTCGGACATCCGAAACCTCCTGAAGAAACGCCTCGAGAGCGCCTCCGTTCCCCGGATCGCCATCGAGCGAGCTGCCAACCGCTGCCGCATCACCATTTTCACCGCCCGCCCGGGTGTCGTGATCGGCCGAAAGGGCGCCGAAATCGACAAAATCAAGGAGGATCTCTCCAAGATGACCGGCAAAGAGGTCTACGTGGAGATCCAAGAGGTCAAGCAGCCGGAGATTGATGCCCAGCTGGTGGCAGATAACGTCGCGCTGCAACTTGAGCGTCGAATCTCCTTCCGCCGCGCCATGAAGAAGGCCATCCAGTTGGCCATGGACATGGGTGCCGAAGGCATCAAGATCCGATGCGCCGGCCGCCTCGGCGGTGCGGAACTGGCTCGCGTCGAGACCTATCACCAAGGACGCGTTCCGCTGCATACGCTGCGTGCGAACATTGACTACGGCTTTTCGGAGGCTCGCACGGTTTACGGCAAGCTCGGCGTGAAGTGCTGGGTCTGCCGTGGCGAACGCAAGCCGGAGAAGGCGCAGCGCCCCCCGGCCCCGAACCCCATCCCGAGCGCCACGTCGGCGCCCCGGGAATGAGCAGCCAACCCTGACGAGCACGAGGAGATTCCAGGCTTATGGCATTGATGCCCGCAAGGGTTAAGTATCGGAAGATGCAGCGCGGAAACCGCGCTGGCATCGCGACGCGCTGCAACGCGGTCGCCTTTGGGGAGTACGGACTCCAGGCGATGGAACGCTGCTGGATGGACACCAAGCAGATTGAGGCCGCGCGCGTGGCGATCACCCGCCACATGAAGCGCCGCGGGAAGATGTGGATCCGCATTTTCCCCGACAAATCATTCACCAAAAAGCCCCTCGAAGTTCGAATGGGTACCGGTAAGGGCGGCGTCGAGTCGTGGGTCGCCGTTATTAAGCCGGCAACCATCATGTTCGAAGTCGACGGAGTACCGGAAGCCCTGGCCCGCGAGGCGATGCGCTTGGCCGCCAACAAATTGCCGATCCGGACGCGTTTCGTCTCCCGGCATCATCTGGCCTGATCGGAGAAACCCATGAAGTTCGCGGAACTTAAAGATCTCACCCCCCAGGAGCTGTCGGCCCGTTCGGGCGACCTGCGTCGGGAGCTGTTCAATCTGCGCCTCCAAAAGGCGAGCGCGCAGTTGGAAAAGACCGCCCGACTGCGCACACTGCGCAAGGAAATCGCCCGGGTCGAAACCGCCCTCAGCCTGCGCCGTAAGAGCCAATCAGCCGCCGTATGACGACCCCCCCCACCCAGCCTGCCGGCCTACGCAAGGAGCGCGTCGGAGAGGTCATCTCCGACAAGATGTCGAAGACGATCATCGTTCGGGTTGAACGCCGCGTGGCGCATCCCCGGTTCAAAAAGATCATCACCCGTTACAGCAAGCACTACGCTCACGACGAGAAGGAACTCGCCGGAATCGGCGACACGGTTCGCATCTCCGAGACGCGTCCGCTCTCGCGCATGAAGCGCTGGGCCCTCGTCGAGGTGATCCAGAAGGCGCCTGAGAAGGCGTCACCCACCGCCAGCTAAAACAAGGTCACCATGTTCCAGGTCAGGTCCATATTTGATGTAGCCGACAATACCGGCGCCCGTCGTGCCGCGTGCATCGGCGTGCTTGGCCGCAACCAGCGGTATGCCAGTGTCGGCGATGTGATCAAGGTGCACATCAAGGAAGCAAATCCTGATGGCACCGTGAAGAAGAGCGAAGTGTGCAATGCTGTGGTGGTCCGGTCCCGCAAGGCGATCCGGCGCTCGGACGGCTCGTACCTGCGTTTTGATTCGAACGCGATCGTGATCATCGACAAGGAAAACAATCCTCGCGGCACCCGAATCTTTGGGCCCGTTGCCCGCGAACTGCGTGACCGCAAGTTCATGAAGATCATTTCCCTCGCACCGGAGGTTGTCTGAGCCATGGCTGCCAAAACTCACGTCAAAAAGGGCGACGAAGTCGTCGTGATCGCGGGTGCCGAACGTGGCAAGCGCGGTAAGATTCTGATCATTTCCGCCACTTCCGGCCGGGTGGTCGTCGAAGGTGTCCGCATGGTTAAGCGACACACCCGCAAGTCCCAGCAACACCCCCAGGGTGCCATCGTCGAGCGCGAAGGCAGCCTCCACGTTTCCAAGGTGATGCTGGCCTCGCGCTTCGATGAACGCGCCGCCAGCCGTGGCACCGCAGCGAAAGCTTGAGCTGAGTCCCGTCCATGAATTCCAGGCTTTATCAAAAATACGTCAGCGAAGTGCAGCCCGCGTTGCTCGGGAGCGGTCGCTTCAAGAACGTCCACGAGGTCCCGCGTCTTGAGAAGATCGTGATCAACATGGGCGTGAGCTCCTCGCTCGAAAAGGTTGCCGTCGACGATGCCGCCAAGGATCTCACAGCGATCTCCGGGCAGAAGCCGGTCATCAACAAGGCCAAGAAGAGCGTCGCCAACTTCAAGTTGCGCAAGGGTCAGGCGGTCGGTTGCCGCGTGACTCTCCGCCGCGATCGGATGTACGAGTTCTTCGACCGGCTGGTGGCGACTGCACTTCCCCGGATCCGCGATTTTCGTGGCGTTAATCCCCGTCATTTTGACGGGCGGGGTAATTACACCCTGGGTGTGTCGGATCAGACCATTTTCCCGGAGATCGATCTAGACAAGATCAAGCGTCATCAGGGGATGGACATCACCATCGTGACATCCGCCGGAACGGATGATCCGGCCCGCGAACTGCTTAAGCTGATGGGCTTTCCCTTCGCGGAACGCTGAGCCCGACCCAATCGACCCCTTTTACACCGGAGACCGTATGGCGAAGAAATCATGGAAAGAGCGCGACAAGCGCAAGCGCGCAACGGTGGCAAAATACGCCGCCAAGCGGGCTGAACTCAAGGCCCGTGGGGATTATGAGGGCCTTGCAAAACTGCCGAAGGACGCCTGTCCCGTGAGGTTGACCAATCGGTGCCGCGTCAGCGGCCGTCGACGCGGTTACATCCGGAAGTTTGGTGTTTCGCGTATCACGTTCCGGGAGATGGCTCTCTCCGGTCTGATCCCCGGTGTGACGAAGGCGAGCTGGTGATGTTATGATGACCGACCCGATTTCCGATTTTCTGTGCCGAGTGCGCAACGCTGCGCTTGCCAGGCATGATGAACTTGTCATTCCCCATTCGCGGCTGAAGGAGAGTCTGGCGAAGGTTCTGAAGCAGGAGGGATACCTGACCGACGTTTCCGTCGAGGGTGCTGCCCAGAAGAAGCAGATTCGTCTCAAACTGAAGTATACCGCGGCGCGCAAGTGTGTGATTGAGGGGCTTCGCCGACTCAGCTCTCCCGGCCGCCGAGTTTACTCCGGATGTTCCGAGATCCCCAAGGTGCGCGGCGGCCTGGGTGTGATCGTCCTTTCCACCCCCGCCGGAATTGTGACGGATCGTGAAGCCCGCAAACGGAATCTGGGCGGCGAGCTGTTGTGTTCGATCTGGTAGGCTGCCGGTGAAGGTTTAAGGAACCCCTTATGTCGCGTATCGGAAAAATGCCCATCGGCATTCCCGCCAAGGTCAAGGTGGCCGTGGAACAGGGACTGGTTAAGATTGAAGGCCCTAAGGGTCGTCTCGAATTTGCCCTTCCAGGCCGCACTGCCATCGAGGTCCAGGCGGACAAGATCGTGGTGAGTCGGCCGGACGACTCCGCACAGTCCAAGGCCTTTCACGGCCTGGCCCGAGCGATCGTCAACAACATGGTCAAGGGAGTTGTTGACGGCTTCGTCAAGCAGCTCGAGATCCAGGGTGTCGGCTTCAAGGCCGCCGTGCAGGGGAAACTGGTGAATCTGAGCCTGGGGTACTCGCACCCGGTTCAATATCCCATTCCGGACCAGATCAAGGTCACGGTGGAGGAGAATACCAAGATCCGCATCGAAGGCCCCGACCGCCAGTTGGTCGGCCGTGTTGCTTCGGAGATTCGCGCCTTCTATCCTCCCGAGCCTTACAAGGGCAAGGGTGTGCGCTATGCGGGCGAACTGGTCCGCCGTAAGGAAGGCAAGACGGTTCAGTAACCGCCTGTGTCCTGTAACCCGATTCATTTGCTCGCAGCATGAACATTCAGAACAAGCAGCGCCTCGCGCATTTGCGCCGCCAGCGGATCCGCAAGAAGGTCGTCGGTACCCCTGAACGACCCCGGATGAGCGTCCGTTTCACCGGCCAGCACATTTACGTCCAATTCATCGACGATTCCGTGGGCAATACCTTGGCCGCCGCCTCCACGCGGGCCAAGGAAGTCCGCAGTGCTGGCCCCGCGAAGGCCAACGTTGATTCCGCCAAGAAAATTGGTGCTCTTGCCGCGCAGGCGGCCTTGGCCAAGGGAGTTAAAAAGGTGGTCTTTGATCGAAGTGGGGCCCGTTTTCACGGGAAAGTGAAGGCGCTCGCGGATGCCGCGCGCGAAGGCGGTTTGGAATTCTGAATCATTTCATCTGGTTATGGCTGAACCCGCACAAGAACAGAGCTCCGAGAGCCGCACTCCCGAGGCCGTAGCGCCGCCGGCGCCGATCGCGCCGCGGCCGCAGGATTCGCGTGGTGGCGACAACCGTGGCGACAACCGCGGTGGACGGGGACCCCAACGTGGCCGCAGGCCGCGACAGTCCGAATCGAATGACGATCGCGAGGGCAGCGATTTGGTGGAAAAGGTCATTTTCATCAACCGCTCCGCCAAGGTCGTGAAAGGTGGTCGCCGGTTCAGTTTCAGCGCGCTGGTTGTGGTCGGCGATCGCAAAGGGCGGGTTGGTCTTGGGCTTGGCAAGGCTGGTGAAGTTGCCGAAGCCATCAAGAAGGGTGGTTCCGTGGCCAAGCAGGCGATGCTCACCGTGGCCCTGGCCGATGCCACCATTCCTCACGAGGTAACGTCCGTCTTTGATGGGGCGCGGGTCATGCTGCGTCCAGCCTCCCAAGGTACCGGTGTCATCGCCGGCAAGACCGTCCGTGCCGTGCTCGATGCGGCCGGTGTGCGGAACGTGTTGAGCAAATCTCTCGGATCCAACAATGCAGCGAATGTGGCCAAGGCCACGCTGCAGGCACTCCTGCGACTTCGCACCCGCGAAGAGATTCTGAAGGCGCGCGGCATTGCCGTGGCACCGAAGTCTCCGATCGCTGTTCCTGCCGCCGCCAACTGATTCCTCCCATGCGTCTTCATAACCTTGTCAATCGGCCTGGAGCCAAAACCCGTTCGAAGCGGGTAGGTCACGGTGAGTCCAGCGGGTTGGGCCGCACTTCCGGTCGCGGCGGTAAGGGCCAGTCGGCCCGCGCCGGCGGTACTCTGCGTGTGGGATTCGAGGGTGGCCAGATGCCCCTGATCCGGCGCATTCCGAAGCGCGGGTTCAACAACGCCCGGCACCGGATCGAATATCTCCCCATCAACGTTGGCAGTCTGGCGGAGTTTCCCGCGGGCAGCGTTGTGGATGAAAAGTCGCTGCGTGAAAGCGGTCTGGCCCGTGGGCGGTTTGAGCGGATCAAGATTCTCGCCGAGGGTGACCTGAGCCATCGGCTCGTGGTTCACGCCCATGCCTTCAGCGCTGCTGCGCGAAGCAAGATCGAGGCTGCCGGTGGCGAATGCCATGTGGTGACTCCTGCTCCCTTGGCCGCAAAGGCCTGAGGATTTTCCAAGGCCGGCATGTTCCAAAAGATCATATCTACCCTCGCGAACTGCTTCCGTGTTCCGGAGCTGAAGTCGCGGATCCTGTTCACGCTGGGCATACTGGCCGTGTGTCGGGTTGTGGCGATCGTGCCTTTGCCCGGCTTGGATGGTGGGGCGCTTACCGCTTTCCTGCGGGACATCCAGCGCACCAGCGGCGGGGATTCGCTGATGAGCATGTACAGTCTCTTTACGGGTGGCGCCTTGGAGCGCTGCGCGTTGGGAGCATTGGGAATCATGCCCTACATCAGTGCGACGATCATCATCCAGCTCCTGGGTGCTGTTGTCCCGAGTCTCAGCAAGCTTGCACGGGAAGAGGGTGGTAGGATGAAGATCGTCCAGTACAGTCGCTATTTGACGATCATTCTATGCCTTGGGCAAGGCTTCGCCATGACGGTTGGGTGGGAAAGCCCCCAAAGTATTCCTGGATTTTCAAGCTTCCAGGGTCGTCTGGTGATCATGGAACCCATTTGGTGGTATCGGATCCAGACGGTTCTTTTGCTTACCGCAGCGACCATGCTGCTGGTCTGGCTGGGCGAACAGATCACCGAGCGTGGGATTGGCAACGGGGTTTCCCTGATCATTACGATCGGGATTCTTGCGAGGCTTCCGGCCACGGCCAAGGGCGTCTATTACATGTTTTGGCCGCCGTCCGGTGAGGGTGGGAAGAATATCTTTCACGCCATCGCCTTGATTCTACTGCTTGCAGGCGTGGTTGCCGCGGTGATTGCGGTGACGCAGGCCCAGCGAAAAGTTCCTGTGCAGTACGCACAGCGATCCGTGGGCCGCAAGGTCGTACCCGGTGGAAGCTCATTCATGCCCCTTCGCGTCAATGCGGCTGGCGTGATGCCGATCATCTTTGCTCAGGCGATTCTCATGTTTCCTGAGAAGCTTCTGCTGGCTCTGGGGGGACGTTTTCCGTCCCTCAGCTTTTTGAAGAGCGTTGCGCTTGCCATTGGTCATGGAAGCCCAGCCTATCTGTTGATGGAAGCTGGGATGATCATTTTCTTCAGTTACTTCTGGGTTGCGACCATCTTCAACGAGATCCAGATCGCGGACGACCTTAAGAAGTATGGTGGTTATATCCCTGGAGTCCGGCCTGGCCAGGCCACGAGCGACTTCCTTCACTGGACCATGAGCCGGATCACGCTGGCTGGGGCAATCTTCCTCGCCGCCATCGCAGTTTTGCCTGTGATCCTCTACAGGGCCATGAATGTGCCCTTCGACGTGGCGAGTTTCTTTGGCGGCACAAGCATCCTGATCACTGTCGGTGTGCTCCTCGACACGCTGCGCCAACTGGAGTCATTCCTGTTGATGCGCCATTACGACGGCTTCCTCAAGAAGGGCCGTGTTCGCGGTCGGATTTAATTTCTCTGTTCATTGAAAGATCCCCGGACCGGTCTCGGCGTCCGAATCGGAATGGGGTAGGAGTCGCCAGGCGAAGCAATGGGCTTGATCAAGAGCCAGGCGGAAGTTGGGGCGATACGCGAGGCCTGCCGGCTGGCGTCCGAAGTATTGGACGAAGTGGGCGCTCAGGTGAGGCCTGGTGTTTCAACCATGGATTTGGACCTTTATGCGGCCGAACGCATCCGGGCCCGAAACGCGAAGAGCGCCTTTTTGGGCTATCGCGGATTTTCCAGGCACACCTGTCTCTCCGTGAATGACGAAGTTGTTCACGGAATGGGCGGGCCCAGACTACTGCAATTTGGTGACGTGATCAGCGTGGATGTCGGAGTGCTCTACAGGGGGTTCGTGGGAGACACGGCCGCGACCTTCCCGGTGGGGGGCTGTAGTCCGACTGCTCAGCGCCTGATGGATGTGACGCGGGAGGCCCTGGTTCAGGGAATCGCCCAGGCACGAGGAGGCAATGTGGTTGCCGACATTTCCCGCGCGGTGCAGGAATTTGTGGAAGCCGCAGGCTTCAGCGTGGTTCGGGAGTTCGTTGGGCATGGGGTGGGCCGCAGTATCCACGAGGAACCTCAGGTTCCCAACTTCGTGGAAAGCGGTCTGCGTCGCTCACCCAGGCTTCGTCCGGGGATGACCATTGCGATTGAGCCCATGGTCAACGAGGGGCGTCGCGATGTTCGGGTTTTGAATGACGGCTGGACGGTCGTCACGGCGGATGGCAAGCTATCCGCCCATTTCGAACACACGATCCTGGTGACGGAGGGCGAACCGGAGATTTTGACGTGTCGAGAGAGGACGCCATAAGGGTCGAGGGGACCGTTGTGGAGGTGCTTCCGAATACATTGATTCGGGTAGCGCTGCCGAACGGCCATCAAATTTTGGCCCACATATCGGGCAGGATGCGGCTGGAAGACAGCCGTATGTTGTCCGGCGACAAAGTCGTGGTGGAGATGTCGCCTTACGACTTGTCGACAGGTTGTATCACGTATCGACAGAAATGAATTGCCATGAAAGTCCGGGCATCGGTCAAGAAACTGTGTGAGAATTGCAAAGTGGTCCGCCGAAAGGGCGTGATCCGCGTCATTTGTTCCAACCCGCGCCACAAACAGCGCCAAGGCTGATTATTCGCCATGCCACGTATTATTGGTGTCGAGATTCCCGGCGAGAAGCGCATCGAAATTGCGCTTCGCTATATCTACGGGATTGGTCCGAAGAACGCGCTCGAGGTTCTCGAGCGCGCCAACATCCCTCTGGGACTTCGGGCGAAGGATCTTACGGAGCAGCAGCTCTCCCAGATCGTACATGCGATCCAGGAGGGCAAGTACGTCATCGAAGGTGACTTGCGCCGCGAGATCGGTTTGAACCTGAAGCGGCTTCAGGGCATCAAGTGCTATCGTGGGGTGAGGCACCTCCGCGGACTCCCTGTCCGCGGTCAGCGCACCCAGACGAATTCCCGGACACGCAAGGGACCGCGCAAGACGGTCGGCGTGCAGCGCAATCCCAACGCCAAGACCGGCATCCACTAATAGGTCGCCATGGCAGACGAGACTATTCCCCAACAGACCCCTGACGCTCCCGCCGCTGGCGGCAAGGCGCCCAAGACTCCGGCAGGCGAAGGCAAGCCGGCCAAGACGAAGAAGGCCCCCGCAGGTGATGCGGCCGGTGGTGCGGCGCCCGCACCAGCCGAGGCTGCGGCTCCGACCGGGCCGGTGGCCGGCACGGCTCCCACAGCGGCCGAGATTCTTGGCACGGACATCAGTCCCAAGAAGATCATCCGTGCGAAGGGATCCAAGAACATCGCAGTGGGCGTAGCCCACATCCTGGCCACCTTCAACAACACGCAGGTTTCCATCACCGACATGCAGGGGAACCTGCTTGGCTGGTCGTGTGCCGGGCGTGTGGGCTTCAAGGGTTCGCGGAAGAGCACCGCTTTTGCGGCGCAGCAGGTTGCCCAGGATGCGGCCCGTCAGGCCATGTCTCATGGATTGCGTGAGATCGAGGTGCGCGTGAAGGGACCCGGTTCCGGCCGTGAGTCCGCGATCCGCGCCCTGCAGGCGATCGGATTGGAAATCAGCGCCATCCGCGACGAGACACCGATCCCGCATAACGGGTGCCGCCCGCGCAAGAAGCGCCGAGTCTAAGAATTTAACCGCAGGAGAACACGCTCATGGCACGTTATACCGGTCCGAGGGTGCGGATCAGCCGACGCTTCGGAGTCCCCATTTTCGGCTACTCGAAATCACTCGAGAAACGCAACTATGCACCGGGCCAGCACGGCCCGAAGTCCCGTCGCAAGGTGACGGACTATGCTCTCGGACTGCTCGAGAAGCAGAAGCTTCGCTACTATTACGGACTGCAGGAACGTCAGTTCCGCCGGGTCTATGAAACGGCGGCAAGCCGTCGTGGCGTTACTGGCGAGCAGATGCTTCAGCTCCTTGAGACGCGTCTTGACAGCGTGGTTTACTCACTTGGCTTCGCAAACACGCGTCCCGCGGCCCGGCAGATGATCGGTCACGGTCACGTCCGTGTGAACGGCCGGAAGGTTGATGTGGCCTCCTACGCGACCAAGGCGAACGACGTGATCGAGGTGCGGGGGAACGCGGTTTCCCGGCAGCTGGCGACGCGGGGTATGGAGCTTTCGACGAGCCGGCCTGTTCCGGACTGGCTGTCGGTGAGCAAGGACACCCTGAAGGGAACCGTGGTTCGGATGCCTACCCGGGAGGACATCCAGCCGATCGCGAACGAGCAAGCGGTGGTTGAATTTTACTCCCGATAACGACACAACAGAGGCGGCCGTCAAGGTCGTCTCGTGGCGAATATAAGGCCGGCCGAGGCCGCGGGAGTGCCTCGGCGGGCAGGTTACATTTGCCAGGAGGAAAAAATGCCAGTCAGACTAGGTCGTTTTGAAATGCCAAAGCGGTTGGTGAAGGACGAGGCCACCGCGACCGATACCTATGCCCGATTCACGGCCGAGCCGTTTGAAACAGGGTATGGGTACACCATCGGTAACAGTCTTCGTCGAGTACTTTTGTCCTCTCTCGAGGGTGCAGCGATCACCTCGTTCAAGGTGGACGGGGCCATGCACGAGTTCACCACGGTTGAGGGTGTCGTGGAGGACGTGACTGAGATCGTTCTGAATCTCAAGAAGATCAAGTTCAAGCAGTTCAATCGCGAGCCCCAGCTGGTGCGTCTTTCGGTGAACAAGGAGGGCGCAGTCACGGCGGGTGACATTGAAGCCACGGACAAGCTTGAGATTGTCAATCCCAAGCAGCTCATCTGCACGCTCGACAAGAAGAAGAAGCTCGAGATGGAGCTTGAGGTGAAGGTGGGCCGGGGTTTCTGCCCGGCGGACGAGAACAAGCGGCTGGATCAGCCGATTGGCGTGATCGCGATTGATTCCATCTTTTCCCCGGTGATCCGCGTGCGTTATGGCGTCGAGGCCGCGCGTGTGGGTCAGCGGACGGATTACGACAAGCTGATTCTGGAGATTTGGACCGACGGCCGGGTGAGTCCTCAGGACGCCCTGGTTCAGTCGAGCTCGATTCTTAAGAAGCACCTGGAACCGTTCTACAGCTACGACGAGAACGCGGTTCAGTTCGAGGAAGAGAAGGGCAAGGAGGACGAGGAGCGTGAGAAGTTCAAGAAGCTCCTCCTCATGTCCGTCAATGAGATCGAACTTTCGGTTCGGGCGGCGAACTGCCTGAACAACGCCAACATCACCACGGTGGGTCAGTTGGCGATGAAGTCGGAGAGCGAGATGCTGAAGTACCGCAACTTCGGGAAGAAATCGCTGAACGAAATCAAAGACAAGCTTGCGGCATTGGGGCTCTCGCTGGGAATGAACATTGATCCCAGCCTCCTGGAAGCTCCTAAAGAGGAAATCAACCCGATCTAATCCATGCGTCACCTGAAGCAGACCGCCAAGTTGGGGCGCAAATCGCAGCATCGCAATCTGATGCTGGCGAACTTGGTCAACAGCCTCATCATTCACCGACGCATTCGCACGACGCTCGCCAAGGCCAAAGCAGCCCAGCGAGTTGCGGAGCGAATGGTCACCCTCGGCAAGCGCGGCGTTGCCGCGGCGAGCGCCGCCAGTTCGGCCGGGGACGACAAAGCCAAGGCTCAGAAGCTTGCGGACAGCGTTCATTGCCGCCGGTTGGTGGCGGCGAGGCTGCACCAGCAGCCCCGTTCGCTGTTCAAGAGCAAGGAAGAGCGCCTGAAGTGGCGTGATTCCATGGATGTGATTCACATCCTGTTCGAGAAGATCGCGCCCGTGTTCAAGGACCGTGCGGGTGGTTACACGCGCATTGTGAAGCTTGCAGCCGCCCGGCGTGGCGATGCCGGCGAGCAGGCGATTTTGGAATGGGTTGATCTGCCGGCGGAAGCGGGTGGAGCTGGCAAGGCCGCACCGGCTGCGTCGACGCCTGCCCCTGCCGACGGTGGCGACAAGCCCCAGGCCTGATTCCAGGCGTTTGGATTTCCGAGAGGGTCCGGTGACGAAGGTCACCGGACCCTTTTTGTTTGGTTGGGCGATGGGGGAATTCGGGCTTGGTTTCGTTCGGCGATGACGCTAGTGAGCTTGCTTCCCATGAAGTCCAACACGACGGCGGAGGGCGGTGCCTGGTGGCGGAACCTGACCGGTTACCATTGGTTTGTGTTCTCGATGGCTGCCTTGGCCTGGCTTTTCGACTGCCTGGACCAGCAGCTGTTCATCCTGGCTCGGGCGGATGCCATGCGGTCGTTGCTGCCGCCGGGCTTGGATGGGAATCTTTATGGTGGGTATGCGACGTCTATTTTTGTGGCGGGATGGGCGACGGGCGGGTTGATTTTCGGTTCGGTTGGCGACCGCATTGGTCGGGCCAGGACGTTGACGATCACGGTTCTGATGTATTCGGTGTTCACCGGACTTTCGGCGTTATCGAAGGGTTGGGTGGATTTTGCTGTGTACCGGTTTGTGACCGGATTGGGTGTGGGGGGGGTGTTCGGGTTGGCGGTGGCTTTGATTGCGGACACGTTGCCGGACTCCTCCCGATCGGGGGCCCTTGGTTCTCTTCAGGCTCTCTCAGCTGTTGGGAACATCTCCGCGGGTTTGATCAGCATAGGGATTGGTTCGCTGGTTGCTTCCGGGACGATTGCTCCCTCGTGGTCGTGGAAGCTGATGTTTTTGATTGGAGCGATTCCGGCATTTCTGTGTGTTTTTCTGCAGCTGAGGTTGAAGGAGCCCGAGAAGTGGGTTCGTGCGCGGGAGGAGGGAAGGCGGACGGGGGTGGCTTTTGGTTCTTATGGATCGTTGTTTGGAGAGTCGCGGTGGCGGAAACCGGCGTTGCTTGGGATGGTGTTGTGCATTGCGGGGGTGATTGGGCTTTGGGGGATTGGCTTTTTTTCGCCTGAACTTGTGGGACCGGTCATCGAGCGTTCCTTGCAGGAGCAGAATCTGCCGAAGGAGGCGATTGCCGGGGCGCGTTCGAGGTGGATTGGTCTGAATTCCATCATGCTGAACGTTGGGGCGTTCATCGGCATGCTGTTGATGACTCGGGCTGCGCAGCGGTTTGGTCGGAAGCCCGCCTTTGCGGTGGCTTTTGTTCTGGCGATGGCGGCCACCATCGCTTTTTTCCGGTTGTTTGATTCGAAGTACGACGTGTTCTGGCTGAGCCCGATCATGGGAATGTGCCAGCTGTCGCTGTTCGCGGGTTTCGCGATTTATCTTCCGGAGCTTTTCCCGATCCGGCTGCGCAGCACGGGCACAAGCTTTTGTTACAACGTGGGCCGATTCGTGGCGGCCAGCGGACCGTTTACGTTGGGCAAGCTTCAGGCGGCTCTGAAAGTGGGGGCTGCGACGCCCGAGGCGAAGATCGAGGCGTTTCGGAATGCTGCCACCTGGATGAGCCTGGTTTTCCTTCTGGGTTTGGTCGCGTTGTTTTTTCTGCCGGAAACGAAGGATCGTCCCTTGCCGGAGGATCTGCCTGTGGGTGCGCGCTGAAGAGACAGGGGTTTTGTGGGGGGCGGGGGGTGTTGGGCGAGACCTTCCAAAGCACGAACCCCGGTCGAACCCTTTTTTCAGGGTCGGCCGGGGTTGGTTGGGTGCTGGTTGGCCGCGTTGGGCTCAGCTGAGGAGCCGGAGGGCTCCCTGCGGAAGGGTGTTCGCCTGGGCGAGCATGGCCGTTCCGGATTGGACGAGGATGTTGTACCTCGCGTACTCGGTACTCTCTTCGGCGACGTCGACGTCTTTGATCCGACTGTTGGCGGCTGAGAGGTTGGACTTCAGGTCTCCGAGTTGCTCGGTCGTATAGTTGAGTCTCTGCAGGTTGGCGCCGACCGTGGCGCGGTCCGCGGACAGCTGGGTGATGGCGGCCTTCACGTTCGTGAGGGCGGTGGCGGCACCACCGAGTGCGGAGAGGTCCATGCCCTGGGTGGCATCGGTATAGACCGTGCCTCCGAGGTCGACGTTGGACATGCTCCAGGTGTTGGCATCGCTGTCTACGGTGACATTCAAAGCCGTGGCCGAGAAGAGACTCACTCCGTTGAAGTCCTTGGTCGCGATATCGTCGACATATGTGGCCAGTTCCTGATATTCCTTATCATAGAGGGCCTTGTCGGCGGTGGTCTTGGTGACATCCTGGGCGAGCACGGCGAGTTCACTCATGCGATCGAGGGCCTTGTGGGCTTTCTTGAGAAAGCCGTCCTGGGTCTGGCTGAACGAGATCGCATTCGAGAGGTTGCTGGTGGTCGCGTTGATGCGGTTTACCTGGGCGTCGAAGCGCATGGAAACCGCGAGTCCTGCCGAGTCGTCCTCCGGGGAGGTGATCTTGGAGCCGGAGGAAAGGCGGGTCAGTGACTTCGCCAATCGGGTGGACGATTCCGAGAGCAATTGAGAGCTGAGTTGAGCCGAGATGTTGGTGTTAATGATCATAACCGTACTCTTTCCGTGAGTCGCCCCATACGGGGCCTTGACGTCTTTGGCGGCATCCTTGCCGCAAGGTGAACGATTGGGAGGTGTTCACCATTGACCTCACCGGCTCTTCCTGGCTGCCGGCCGCCTGACGACAGAAGTATCGGCGGAATACGCGGGCACTTGAGTTGCCTGGTGGGCACGGCGGGCGGGAGGGATCATGGCGGTTGGGGTGGGTGGGGCCGGGGAGAAAGCGGAACCCCGGCGGGCGCCTTGGGGGAGGCACCGGCCGGGGTTGGAGTGATCCGGTCTGGGCTGGGACCGGAGCGAGGTCAGCTCAGGAGCCGCAGGGCGGCCTGGGGCTGGGCGTTTGCCTGGGCGAGCATCGCGGTGCCCGATTGCACGAGGATGTTGTACCTCGCGTATTCGGTGCTTTCCTGGGCGACATCGACGTCCTTGATGCGGCTGTTGGCGGACATCAGGTTGGTCTTCTGGATCGCGAGTTGTTCGTTGGTGTAGTTGAGTCGGGTGAGATTGGCCCCGATGGTGGCGCGGTCCGTGGACAGCTGGGTGATGGCCGCCTTGACGTTGGTGAGGGCGGTGACGCCTCCGTTTGCGGCGGAGAGATCCATGCCCTGGGTGGCGTCGGTGTAGGTGGCGGTGCTGAGGTCGACGGCGGACATGGCCCAGGTTGCGGCTTCGCTATCGACGGTGACGTTCAGGGCGGTGGAGCCGAAGAGGCTGACGCCGTTGAAGTCCTTGGTGGCGATGTCGTCGACGTAGGCGCCGAGTTCCTGGTATTCCTTGTCGTAGAGGGCTTTGTCAGCCGTGGACTTGGTGACGTCCTGGGCGAGGACCGCGAGTTCGCTCATGCGATCCAGGGCCTTGGAGGCCTTCTTGAGGAAGCCCTCCTGGGTCTGGGTGAACGAGACGGCGCTCGTGATGTTGTTGCTGGTGGCGTTGATTCGGTTGACCTGTGCGTCGAAGCGCATGGACACCGCGAGTCCGGCTGCGTCGTCTTCCGGGGAAACGATTTTCGATCCGGAGGACAGGCGTGATAGCGACTTGGCCAGGCGATTGGAGGAATCAGCGAGAAGCTGAGAGCTCTGCTGGGCCGAGACGTTTGTGTTGATGACCATAACCACTCTTTCCTTGAGCGGCCCCGGGAGGGGCCTTGTTGTTTTTTAACGGCATCCTTGCCGCGAGACGGGATTGTTGGAGGTCCCCGTCGTTTTCCTCTCTGGTGGTTCCGGGCGACCAGCCGCCCTGCAACCATGCATCGGCCGGATGGCCGGATGTCTTTAGCAATACACCAGCAGCGACTGGGTGATGTCGCTGACGAGGTTGTGGTTCTTGAGTTTGGTGATGTGAGGGAGGCTGAGGGCTTCGCCGGCCCGGATGAGGAGGATGCCGTTGGAGGTGTAGATGCCGCTGGCGAGGACCATTCCGGGGGTCAGTTCGGAGATGAGGACTTCGCGTTGGCGGCGGGGGACGACGGCATGGGGCAGGCTGCGGGTGAAGGCGCGGACGGCTTCGGGATCGAAGGCGGAGCCGCTGGCATTGCGGATCCATTCGACGGCGACGGGGCCTTCGGTGGGGCAATGGGCGTAGGCGACGGCGACGGCCAGGAGGCGGGCGAGCCAGGGGATTTGATCGCGGGAGAGGTGGTCGGGGTATCCGGTGCCGTCGAAGCGTTCGTGGTGGGCCCGGATGATGGTGCCTACGGCTTCGAGGTTATGGCCGAAGTTGGCGAGTTCCTGGCCGGCGGCGGGGTGACGTTCGATGAGGAGGCGTTCCGATTCGTCGAGGCTGTTGGGATCGGTTTGCCATTTGCGGATGAGGCTGCGTGGAGTGCCGAGGAGGCCGATATCGTGGAGCCAGGAAGCGATCTCAAAGATTTGGCGGTCGTCGGGGGAGAGTTCGAGGCTGCCGGCCATGGCCTTGCAGAGTTCGAAGACGCGGCGGGCCTGGTGGGCGAGGATGGGGTTGAAGGCCTCCAGGGATTTGACGCTGAGAAGGATGGAGCGGTGGAGGTTGTTGTGGAGGGCGCGGTTGAGAAGGTCGAGTTCGGAGTTTTGTTCGGCGATGCGGGCGACTTTGGCGGAGAGTTCCGCGTTCATGCCGCGGGTGGCTTCGTAGAGGGCGGCGTTGGATCGGAGCAGTTCGAACCGCTGGACGGCGTTTTTTACGGCCGCGAGGAGTTCCTCGCGCAGCCAGGGCTTGATGATGAACCGGTAGATTTCGCCTTTGTTGATGGCATCGATGGCGACGCTGAGGCTGAGAACGGCGGTGATGAGGATTCGCGAGGCGTCGGGCTGGAATTGTTTGGCCTGGGCGAGGAATTCCAGGCCGGAGAGCTGGGGCATTTGCTGGTCGGTGATGATGACACCGAAGGATTCCTTTTTGATCCGCTCGAGCCCGTCGAGGGGATTGGCCAGAGCCACCACATCGTAGCCCTCCCGTTGAAGTGCGCCCGAGAGTGCAATGAGGACGATCTGTTCGTCGTCGATGATCAGGATCCGGTTGCGCGGGTCGGGAGAGTCGGCCATGGCGGCGGGGGGAATGTCAGGTGAAGAGGTTCCGGATGCGGCGGACCATCTCGGCTTCGCTCATGTCGGTCCCGATCAGCAAGTCTATTCGCGGCAGGAGGTCGCTGGGAAGTTGTTCGGGGTCGCCGCCGACCAGCTGAAGGATCACGGTGAGTTTGGGGTGGGACTGTCGGACCTCGGGGATGAGATGGAGGAAGGAGGTGTCGGCGGGGCTCGCGAGCACGGCCAGTCCATGGAACTGGTTGTCTTCGCCGGCGAGGATGTCGCGGGTGCGGTCGGGAGCGAAGGCCTGGAGGACGTAGTAACCGTGGACGCGGAGGAATTCGGCGGTGGAGTCGTGGAGGAATCCGGGTTCGCCGGCGAGGAGGATGCTGGGGCGTTGTTGGACGACGGCGTTTTGGACGCGTTCGGCTTCGGAGAAATCGGCGAGGGGCAGCCAGATGGAGAACTGGGTGCCGACGCCTTCCTGGGAGGAGACGGAGATGGCGCCGCGGTGGCGTTCGACGAAGAGTCGGGCGTTGTAGAGGCCGAGCCCGGAGCCTTTGTTGACGGGTTTGGTGGTGAAAAAGGGGTCGAAGACGAGGGGCAGATGGCGTGGGGCGATGCCGCAGCCGGAGTCCTGGGCGCTGAGGCAGACGCAGGGGAAGTGGGGGAATTTGCCGTGGGTGTGCGGGGGGGGGGAGCCGGATTCGCAGTATTCGGTGCGGAAGGTGAGTTTTCCGCGCTGGGGCATGGCTTCGGCGGCGTTCAGGGCGATGTTGAGGACCACCTGGCGCAGTTCAACGGCGTCCACGTACAGGGGCAGCTGGCGTGGGCTGAGTTGGGTTTCGACGAGGATTCGGCGGGGAAGGACGCGTTGGGCGAGGTCGGTGAGTTCGGCGATGGTTTCGTTGAGGTCGAGGTAGTTCTGTTCGCCGGTCTGGCAGCGATGGAGGCTCATCATGCGTTGGACGAGCTGGCAGGCCTGCATGGCGTTGCCGCGAATCAGATTAAGTCCGGCGGTGAAGGGGTGTTGATCATCCGTTTGGGAGAGGAACGACTCCGAGAGGGAGAGGATTCCGGCGAGGATGTTGCTGAAGTCGTGGGCCAGACCCATGGTGAGGGTGGCGAGGGTTTCCTTCCAGGCGGAGGAGGAGAGCCGGCGTTCGGCGATTTTCTCGCGGGTGACGTCGAGCCAGAAGCCCTCGTAGCAGATGATGAGGCCGGAGGCGCTGACCACCGCCTGCCGGTGTTCCATGACGTGGGCGACCCTGCCGGTCTGGAGATTCCGGACCCGGAAGTAGGTGGTTACGCCGGCGGGGCTGCGGATGGCGCGGCGGCACTGGTTTTGGAGTTCCTCGGCATCGGCCTCGTGGATGACCTGCCAGAAGCTGCGGCTTTTGGAGAGCCATTGTTCCGAACCGATGCCCGTGAGGTCGGAGATGCGGGGGCTGACGGACTGGAAGGAGAAATCGGCGCGCTGGCTGAAGAGGACGCCGGGCCAGGAGTCCATCAGGTTGGCGAGTTGGGCTTCCGCGCGAAGAAGCCGGATGAACATCTGGCGCGATTCACGTTCGCCGGCGAGGTAGGCGTTCCAGGGGGATTCCGCGAGTTCGGTGAAGGGGGGGAGGGTGGATTGGATGCGGAGGGTCCAGCCTGTGCCGAGGTGGACCAGTTCGACCTCGTACCATGCGGAGCCTTCCTCCCGGAGGATGCGGAGTTGGCTGGTGGAGAAGGGTTTGGATTCGTCCCACCGGGGGGAATCGAGCCAGGCGGGGGCAAGGGTTCCGAAGATTTTGTCCCAGGGCTGTCCGATGGGATCGGTGCCTGCGCGTTGGAACCAGTGGATCAGTTCGTCACTGAGGCGAAGGATCCTGCGGTCGGTGTCGAGCAATGCCGTGCCGGTTTGGATCCAGAGTAGACTGGCCCTGGACTCTGCAAGGGGCACAGCCGGGATCAGGGAATCCTGAGCGGGTGGGGGATCGTTGGAGGGGGCGGCGTTGTCGCTCATGGGGTCGGATTCCGGTGGGCGCCGCGCCATCGGGAAAGGCTATCAATGGGCGAGGGCGAGGTCGAATCCGGCTTCCTGCGGGGAATCCTCGCGGCCATTGCGGTGGGAGCTTTCGGGGTGCAGCAGATCGTTGACATCGAGGATGAGACCGACGCGACCGTCGCCCAGGATCGCTGCACCGGCGATAGCGTGGCAGGGTTTGAAGGATTCGCCGAGACTCTTGATGACGACCTCCTGTTTGCCGAGCAGTTGGTCGACGAGGAGGCAGCGGCTCTCCTGGTCGGATTCCAGCACGACGACGATGGATTGGGTGGGGTCCTCGCTGGCGGGTTCGATGCCCAGGTAGCGGTGGAGTCGGAGCATTGGGCACTGCCGGTTCCGGACGTTTACGAGTTCGCCCCGACGCTGGACGGTGGAGATCATCGCGGCCGTTGGGCGGAAGGATTCGCGCACGGCCAGGGTGGGGAGAATGAACCGTTGGTCGCCGACCCCGACGATAAGGCCGTCGATGATGGCGAGGGTGAGCGGTAGGCTGATGGTGAACGTGGCGCCCAAGCCTGGAGTGGAAGCGATTTCGATTTTGCCGCGGAGGCTGCTGATGTTGCGCCGGACGACGTCGAGGCCCACGCCGCGTCCGGAGATTTCAGTTACTTTTTCCGCGGTGGAGAATCCCGGGGCGAAGATCAGTGCGAAGACCTCCTGATCGGAGGGGGATTCGTCCTCGCGGAGGAGTCCCTGTTTGCGGGCCTTGGCGAGAATGCGATCCCGGCTGATACCGGATCCGTCGTCCTTGATTTCGATGACGATGTTGCCGCCGCGGTGGAAGGCGCGGAGTTGGATGGTGCCGTTGGGAGATTTGTTGGCGGCGATGCGTTTTTCGGGGGATTCGACGCCGTGATCGACGGCATTGCGCATCATGTGGACCAGGGGGTCCTCGAGTTTTTCGATGAGGTTGCGGTCGAGTTCCGTTTCTTCTCCGGAGAAGACGAGTTCGACCTGTTTGCCGGCCTTGATTGAGAGGTCCCGCACCAGGCGCTTCATTTTCTCGAACGTGGCCTGGATTCGAACCATGCGCAGGGACATGGCGGTGCGCTGGAGTTCGGCGGTGAGGCGTCCGAGTTGGGTGAGGTGGCGTGCGAGTTGGGGGGTTTGCGAGGTCTGGAGGTCCGGGTCGTGGGCGACGAGCGACTGGGCGATGACCAGTTCGCCGACGAGATCCACGAGGCCGTCAAGTTTTTGGGTGTCGACTTTGACGAACCCGGCGCCGGAGCGGTGGTTGGGGCGGGTGGGTGCGTCACCTCCGGAGGTGACTTGGGGGGAGGCGGTGCCCTGGGGGGCTGGGGAAGTGGAGGGGCTTGGAGCGGCGGATGCCTGGCCTGCGGTGTCGTTGGTGGAGGGTAGGGTTCCTCGGTTGATGTGGCGCCGGATCCGTTCGATGAGGGGCAGTGTGGGGAGGCTGATCGGGGTGGGCAGGGCGGCTCCGTTGAGCTGGATCCGGATCTCCTCGACGAATCGGCGCAGGGTGTCGGCGCCGACGAGGATGATGTCGATGACCGTGGCATCGATCTCCATTTTTCCCTGGCGGGCGAGATCGAGAAGGGACTCGAGGTCGTGGGCCAGGGTGTGGATGGGCTTGAGGTTGAGGAATCCGGAGCCGCCTTTGAACGTGTGGAAGGCGCGGAAGATCGAGTGCAGGGTGTCGGCGTCGGTCGGGCACTTTTCGAGGGTGAGCACGCCCTGTTCGATGGTGTTGAGATGTTCCTCGGATTCCGCGAGAAACTCCCGGAGCAGGTCCCCGTCCCGGGCCAGGTCGAGGAGAAGGGCTTGTTCCTGTCCGGAGGCTGGGTGGTCGGGGTTGGGAGTGCCGGTGTCGGCGGGGTTGGGCCCATTGCCGGCGGGGGTTGGAGCGGTCAACTCCTCGGGAATCTCGGGGAGGGGGCGTTCCTGTTCGAAGGCGGCGAGAGCGGTGCGCATCCAGGCGGCCCAAAGGCCGAGGCGCTCAAGGCTGTCCGCGGTGAAGCCTCCGGCATCCAGGGCGGCCTCCACGGATTGCCGGGCGGCGGCGAGGGCGGCGGAGAGGGGTGGAGGGACCGGACCATCCTTGGTGGCGGTTTCGATTTCTGCGACGAGGCTGTTGATGGGGAGAAGGCCGTCGTCCTTGCCGGGGCTGGCGAAAACCAGTTCCAAGGCGATTTTCTCTACCCGTTGAGAAATGGCAGAGAGGGTGGGGTCGCTCATGGCAGTCCGTGCGTTGAAGGGGGCATGGGAGACGGTTGGGACCCGGGTTCCTGGGGGAACCCTTCCCGTGGGTGGCGTCGGACGGTGGACGGGGCGGGGAGCGGTCCTGGTTCACTGCCTGGGTTGGACGTGATCGGGTCCCGTGTCATGTCGTGGCCTGTGAAGGGTATCGGATGATCGGAATCGTTACTTGAGGGATGATCATCCGCCGCCGAGGGCTACGTTTCTTGCGAAACGGTTGATGGCGAGGGCGATGTGGTCGAGGGGCAGGATTTCGGAAGCCGCCCCGATCTGGATTGCTTCGCGGGGCATGCCGAAGACGACGCAGCTTTCCTCATTCTGGGCGACGGTGTGGGCTCCCGCGCGGTGCAGGGTGAGCATGCCTGTGGCTCCGTCCGAGCCCATGCCGGTCAGGAGCGCGGCGAAGGTGTGGGGTGAGGCGCCGGCGCGCGCGGCGGAATCGAACAAGACGTCCACGGCCGGTCGCTGGTGGTGGAGCATGGGGCCCTGGTTGAGTCCGGCGACATAATGGCTGCCGTTCCAGCGGGCGATGAGGTGGTAGCCTCCTGGGGCGACGAGAGCCAGGCCGGGTTTCACGACGTCGCCCTCCCGGGCTTCGCGTACTTCCATCTGGCAGAGCTGGTTCAATCGGGTGGCGAAGGCGAGGGAGAATTGGGCGGGAATGTGTTGGACGATGAGAATGCCGGGCAGATCCGCCGGGAGCTGGGTGAGGATGGTCCGGATGGCTTCCGTGCCCCCGGTGGATGCGCCGATCAGGATGAGGGAGCGGGACGGATAGTGGCGGCCCTCGGTTCGGGGCGAGGTCGGGGGGGCGCCTGGGGCGGCAGCTGCGGCCCGGGCGGCCCGCGAGGGCGGGGGCCGGAAGGTGGTGCGGATGCGGGTTCGAGCCGCGGCCTTGATGCGTTCGGCGAGTTTGCTGGTGGCATCGCCGACGGCATCGGATCGGCCGGGTTTGGCGATGACATCGACGGCGCCGGCATTGAGGGCTTCGAGCGCGTGATGAGAGCCGGTGGTGGTGAGGGAGCTCATGACGATGACGGGCATCGGATGGTGGCGCATGAGGACCTTGAGGAAGGTCAGTCCATCCATGCGGGGCATCTCGATGTCCAGGGTCAGGACGTCGGGTTTGAGCTGGAGGATCTTGTCCCTCGCGACATAGGGATCGATCGCGGTGCCAACGACCTCAATATCCGGATCCGCGGAGAGGCCGTCCGTGAGTGCTTTTCGGACGAGTGCCGAGTCATCGACGATGAGTACGCGGACCGGCATGGGGTGTGGGGTCAGGTTTGGATGGAGACGAAGGCCTGGAGGGTGTCGAGATTGTCGTAGGTCTCGATCATGTAGCGGGGCAGGTCGACGGGGTTGAGTCCGACGAGTTGGAGGGCGTCGGCGCGGCCGCGGAGGGCGAGGGCGTGATGGCCGTAGCCGAAACCCATGAAGTGGGCGATGAGGTCGCCCAGGTAGACGAAGGAGGCGAGCCGTTCATGGCCGATGGCCTTGACGGGGTCGTGGTGGTTCCAGACCGAGGCGACGAGGTCGGCGGGAAAATTCCAGCGGGCAAGCAGGCGTCCGCCGATTTCGGCGTGTTGGACGCCGAGGATTTGGGCTTCGCTTTCGAGGAGTGAGGCCTGGTTGATTTCGATTTCGCGGGTGAGTCGCTGGTAGCTGCCCTCAAGGGCCTGGGCGAGGACGATTTTCCCGATGTCGTGGAGGATGGCGGCGGTGAAAACGACGCCTTCGTCGGCGCCGGCGTCGCGGGCCATGCTTTTGGCGGCGAGTGCGGTGGCCACGCTGTGTTTCCAGAGGCCGCCCTCGTCGATTCCGTAGCCCTTGGGGGTGGCTTTGAGGGTGCGGGCGCCGATGATGGCGACGACGAGTTCGTAGACGGCTCCGAAACCGACCCGGATGACGGCTTCGAAGAGGTCGGAGACGGAGGACGAGTAGCCGAGGGTGGCGCTGTTGCAGAGCCTGAGGACGGCGGCGGTGAGGCTTGGGTCGCTGGAGATGAGGTTGACGATGGATTCGCTGTCGGCGTCCGGCAGGGAGAGCTGATGGAGGAGCCGCGGCAGGATGACCGGTGCGGGCGGCAGGGTCTGGACCCGGTCGATATAGGTGTCGAGACTCTTGTTCAATGCTTCCATAAAATCATCTCCGAGGTTTGTCCGGAGACTTTCAGGCGGACTTCGCCGGTGATGAGTCGCAGGGACATGGTGCGGTTGATGGTGCCGCCGACGTCTTCGGCGGCGATGCGGAGGCGTTCGCGGTCGAGGAGCATTCGGAGCGCCTCCTGGTTGCGGCGGCCGATGTTGAAGAAGCCTTGGGCATCCATGATTTGGGCTCCTCCAGCCACGCAGATGATGGCGCGACTTGGGTCGAGCCTGAGTTGGCGGGCGGAACCGAGCAGCTGGGGCAGGCCGGTGTCGAGGAACATGGAGGGGCGGGAGCGCGCCTTTTCCTCGGAGATGCTGGAATCAGGGAGCATGGCGTGGAGGAGCCCCCCGACCTTGGTGATGGGATCGTAGATTGAGATGCCGAGGCACGATCCGAGGGAGTAGGTGGTGAGGGTGAGGGACGGTTGATTGGCGACCGCCATGTCCGCCATGCCAACCACGAGGCGCTGGACCAGTCCCGCGGCGCTGAGTGTGGGTGAGGGCATGGTGGATCAGCGTTTCTGGTAGTAGCTGGGCCTGAGACAACGGAACGGAATGGGAAGGCCGACGAGGCTTTCCGAATGTCCGATGAGCAGATATCCGGAGGGCACGATGTGCCGTCCGAGGGCTTCGACGAGCTGCTGTTGGGTGGGGCGATCGAAATAGATCATCACGTTGCGGCAGAACACCGCCTCGAACTGGTCCGTGATTTCCGGGAGGGCGAGCAGGTTGGCCTGGCGGAAGGAGATGCGTTCCCGGATATGGCTTTTGACCCGGAAGTTGCCATCGTTTTTTCCGATTCCCTTCTGGAAGTATTTTCGCAGCCAGGCGGCGGGGAGGGTTTCGAGCCGGCCTTCGGCATAGATTGCCTCGCGGGCGTGATGAAGCACCCGGGTGCTGATGTCGGTGGCCAGGATCTGCCAATCCCAGCCTTCGGCGAGGGGAAAGGCGGCGTCGAGGTAGAAGGCCAGACTGTACGGTTCCTCTCCGCTGGCGCAGGCGGCGCTCCAGATTTGGAACCGTCGGCGTTGCCTGCCCAGGCGTTCGGGGAGGGCTTTTTCGACGAGGAATCGGAAATGGTCCTCCTCCCTGAGGAAGCTTGTGAAATTGGTGGTGAGGGCGTCGACGACGTGGGTGATCTCGTTGTCGTCGTGGGTGCTGCGGATTTGGTCGCAGTAATCGGCGAGGGTGGCGCAGTGGAGGGCCCTCATTCGTTTGCCCAGGCGTGCGCGGATCAGGGCCTGTTTTCCTTCGTTCAGCTGAACCCGGGAGCGTTCGTAGACGAGGGAAACGATGAATCGGCAGGCCTCGGAGTCGCGGCGGGCCTCGGAGGCTGCGGAGCGCGACGGGGTGAGGGATTCCTTGGGGTCGGCGCCTTCGGTCATGGGGATGTTCGGGCGCAAGCCCGGGCGGCTCGGTTTCAAATGATTCCGTCCAGGATTTGGGGAAGCCGGGCGAGACTGTGTTTCAGGTCGTTCCGGAGCATCTCCTGATCCTCCTCGGTGCGATCGGGGAAGAGAATTCCCCAGCCAGGGAGCTGGAGCCATGCTTCCTCGTTGATGGGTGCGGGGTTGCCGCTGTCGCCGATGCGGTGCAGGCGGACGATGTGGTTGGCGAGTTGGACGGCGGCGACCAGAGGGGCGTGACGGGTGGCCTGGGTGGGATCGGCGTGCCAGCGGGCGGTGTCGACGATGCTGTCTGGGAGCCTGTGATGGGCGAGGTACATGGCGCCGAGTTCGCAGTGATCCATGCCGAGCAGTTCGATTTCGATGTCGCGGAGGTCGCTGGTGGAGTTGGCGGCCTGAGTGCAGACGGCTCCGAATTCGGTGGGGAATTCGGCGGCCATGACGATGCGGCCGACGTCGTGGAGGAGGCCGGCGACGTATTCGAGTTCGTCCTGGGCGGGTTGGATGGCGCTGGAGATCTCGCGGGTCATGATGGCGGTGGCGATGCAGTGTTGCCAGAAGCCGCGCCAGGGGAAGGGGTTGTGACGGGAGATTTTCTGGAGGTCTTCGATGACGGGGGTGGACATCGCGAGTTGTCGGACCTGCCGTATGCCGAGGTAGAAGACGGCTTCTTCGATGCTGGTGACGGGGGAGGAGAGTCCGTAGTAGACGGAATTGACGAGGCGCAGCATCCGGGTGGCCATGCTGGGGTCGCGTCGGATGACCTCGGAGATTTGGGCGGTGAAGCGTTGTTCCGCATTCAGGAGTTCGCGGAGGACGCCGTTGATGCTGCTGAGTGATGGCAGAAGGGCACAATTGCTGATCCGCTGGATAATGGCGTTCCTCTCGAGGGGAACGCAGCCTGGTGCGGGGGCGGCTGGCGGCGGCGTGCTCACTTTCTGCCGGTCTATCGGACGGTTGGCGGAAAAGTTGAACCGGGACAGCAAAAATGTCGTGGGTCGGTTTTTTCCCCGGTTTTGTGTTTTGGCTAAAGGACCGGCAAGAACTGCCGATGGGGGTGGTGATGATTGCCAATGTCGAGACACTGGTGAACAGCGCCGTCACGACGGTCTTCGACACCATGTTGGGACTTCCCATGAAGGACGCTCCCGTGGAGGCCTGTGTGTTTGGGGATGCCCCCCAGATCGCAAGTGCCGTGGGGTTCGCCGGGTCGGCCTCGGGTGTGATCTATCTTTATACGACGGTCCGTTTCGCGGGCCGGATCACGGGAGGGCTGCTGGGGCTTCCGGAAGCGGAGGCTCAGCGGGAGGACTACGTGAACGACGCCATGGGTGAGATGGCCAACATGGTGATGGGCCATGTGAAGTCCCGCCTGACGGATCGCGGCGTGAAGTGCGTGATGACGATCCCCTCGATCGTCCGGGGGTCCGGACTTGGCATTGAGGCGGTGAGTCATACCAGGGTGCAGCGGATGGGATTCCGCAGCGGAGACGATTTCGTGTTGGTGGAGGTACTGATCGAGAACAGCGACGGTAAGGGGAAATAAAACCTTCTTCCGGAGTTAAGCCATGGGCCCAAAGATACTTACGGTCGACGATAGCAAAACGATCCGCATGATTGTGGCGAGGGCATTCAAATCCTTCGCGTGCGAGATCCTAGAAGCGGCGGACGGCGTGGAAGGATTAGCCGTCGTGAACCGGGAGAAGCCCGACATCATCCTGCTGGATTACACCATGCCGGTGATGGACGGCTTCGAGATGCTCAACAAGCTCAAGTCGGATCCTGATACGCGCAATATTCCGGTGGTGATGCTCACTGCCGAGGCAGGGCGTGACAACGTCCTGAAGATTGCGCGCCTGGGTGTCCGCGACTATCTGGTCAAGCCGTTCAAAGAGGACCTGGTGGTGGAGCGTGTGGGGCGCATCATAGATTTGAAGGCCTGGCACGAGGCAACCGCCAAGGCCAAGCGCTTCGACGATCCCCTGCAGATCCTGCTGGTGGACGACAAACCCGCGATCCTGGATCTGGTGAAGTCGGGGCTGTCGGACACCAACTGGGTGTTGAATGCGCTGACGCAGGCGGGGCAGGCGGTGGACTTCTGTTCCCGGCAGATGCCGGACGTGATCATGGTCAGTCTTTCGCTGACGGAAGGGGCCGGGTTCATGCTCTTCCAGATGATGCGGGCGGCGTTCAAGACCAAGGCCATTCCGGTGTTTGCGCTGAGTGTGAAGACGGCGCTTGAGGAGCAGCAGAGGGCGCAGCAGATGGGGTTCTCCGGCATCATCACCAAGCCGATTGATGTTGAGGATCTCAAGTCCAAGGTGACCCGTGCGCTCAATCTGGATACCTCGTACCGGTACTTCCTGATGAAGGACGGGGTGCTGCTGCTGAAGCTGCCCGCCAACTTCAATCCGCATGCCGCCAATGACATCACCATGAACCTGCGGACCAAGGTTACCGAGAGCGTGGATGCGGGTCTGGGTCGGTTGCTGATGGACATGAGCCAGCTGTCGAGTGCGGATGTGAATCTCATCAAGCTGGGAATCACGGTGACCAGCCTGTGCCAGGAACTCGGTGTCAAACTCACCATGATCGGTTCCGCGGCGGTGAGTGCCGAGTGCAAGAATTACGAGGAAACCAAGGACTGGCAGTTCGTTAACAGTTATGAAGAAGGCCTGTCTCAGCTCAATGGCGCCTCGGCCGGCGGGTAGCCGGTCGGTGCGGTTTTCCCGGGGCGTTCTGGCGGTGCTCCTCGCGGTCCCGATGTTGTCGTGGGGGGCGGTTCCGCCGGCGGATTCGCACTACACGCTGCGAACGCGCAAGGAGCCGAAGACCACGCGAGCCTATCTTCCCACGGTCGGGCCCATTCCCCTCCGGATCCGGCGTCCCGCGCCCCCGTCGGTCCCCGCAGTGCTTCCGCCGCTGGCGATGAGGGATCCGGAGCCCGCGCCGCAATCCACCCGCACCAATCTGGTCGCCGAAATCCCCACGGATATGGGGAAGTTGTCGCCGGATGACCCTGCGGATGGCGGTGCCGACATTGGCGCGGGAGGGGACGGTCGCAATCCGCTCGATCCTGGTGGGACCGATGCAAACGTCAGTCCGATCGTCACGCCCGGGATGCTGGTGCACTACTTCAAGCCGGCGAGCAGCAATGCGCCCGGTGGGGCGATCTCGTTGCCGGTCTTTCTTCCCGCCTCGCCGCCGCCGCCCTCGACGGTGCCGGGTGGGAACGTCAGTTCGGCGACCTATCGGTCGAAATAGGCGGGCCTGAGCAAGCCGCCCATGGCGCGGCTCTTTCCATGACCCCATCCAACCCATCCTTCCCCGCCGGAGTTGAATCCCGATCCCTGGATCGAATCGGGTGCGATTCGGACGGATCGGGTGGGAGGGGCGGCGGGACCCGCTTCCGGTCCAACGCCCGCCCCGGCTTCCGCTTCCGCTTCCGCCTCCGGGCCTGGTCATGGTCCTGGTCGCGGATTGTGGCGGTGCTTTGCCTCCTGGCGGTGGGTGAATGGCCGGCGAGGTTGTCGGGTTCGGACGCGCCGCCGATGGCGGGGCCTCCCCCGCGTCCTGGGCGGGAGGTGTCGGGTGTCGGTCCTGGGGCTGGGACGAATGCGGTGTCTGCGGGAGGGGCTGCAAAGCCTGCGGCCGCCCGCCACGAGCCGGCGCCGAAGGCGCAGGAATCCGCGCATGAGCCAGCTTCGAAGGTGGTTGAGCCGGCGCATGCGCCGCCGGCCAAGCCGGTGCGGGACGGTCATGAGGCGGCTGTGGCCGCGACGGGTCACGGGGAAGGGGCGGGTTCGGGAGCGGCAGCGGCAGCGGCAGCGGAGTCGGGGCACGGGGTTTCCGGGGCGGCCGCGCAGGTTCTTCACGAAAAGAACATGCTGTTCGCCTCCACCAACCTCATCATGTCGGATCTTGAGCAGCGTCGGGCGGCGGCGCGGAAGGCGGAGATCGAGAAGTTCGAGCAGATCCTGGAGAATGCGCGCCGGTTGCGTTCGGCGAAGATGTACGAGGAGGCGCTGCCGAGTTTCATGGCCGTTCTGAACGGGAACGCGCCGGAGGACCTCAAGCGGTCGGCGCTTCTTGAGCTTGCGTTGATCGCGCAGGAGAGGAATGAGCTTCCGCGGGCGCTGCAGGTGCTGTCGCAATACCTCACCCGGTGGCCGCAGGATCCGAGCGCCCCGGAGATCCTGTTGCGACAGGGATTGATCTACCGCCAGCTGGGCATCCACCAGATGGCGCTTTCGAAGTTTTACGCGACGATGACGTCGTCGCTGGTGGTGAAGGATGAATTGTTCGACTACTACAGGCGACTGGTCCTGCAGGCGCAGGCTGAGATTGCCGAGACGCTGGCGATGCAGAGCCAGCATGCGGAGGCGGCTCGGGCGTTTGCGCGGCTTTTGAAGGAGGATTCGCCGACCTTGAACCGGGTCCGGGTTCACTACCGGTACATTCAAAGCCTGGCGGCCCAGGGGAAGCTTTCCGAGACGGTGGGGCAGGCGCAGTTGTTTCTTTCGAAGTATGAGGATGTCGCCGAGCAGCCGGAGGTGCGATTCCTGCTCGCCACGGCGCTGAAGAAGTTGAATCGGAAGAGCGAGGCGCTGCTTGAGATCCATCGGCTCTTGGCGTCCCAGCAGGGTGAGGCCCGGGATCATCCGGAGACGCTGGCGTTCTGGCAGCAGCGAACCGGGAACGAAATCGCGAACCAGCTTTATCAGGAGGGCGACTTTGTCCATGCGCTCGACATCTACCAGAGTCTGCTGGTGTTGAATGCGACGCCGGAGTGGCAGTTCCCGCTGCGGTATCAGATCGGACTGGCTTACGAGCGTTTGGAGCAGCCGGCGAAGGCGTCGGAGTCGTATGGGGCGATCGTGTCGATGGGGAAGGATTTGGGGACGAACGCGGCGCCGGCGTTGAGGACGACCCTGGACATGGCGCGGTGGCGGCAGGATTTCCTGAAGTGGCAGGAGCGGGCGGAGGCGTCGCGGCGCGGGCTGGGATCGCTGATTGACTCGGCCCCGACGTCGGGCAGCGTGACAAACAGTTTATGAACAAGGTTGTATCGGCAGCCGGAGCGCCTGGGATTGGCGCGGATCTGGAGGGGCACCTCGCCCTGTGCCGGGAGGTGCTGGAGTTGGTGGAGCGGGAGGGGGAGGCGTTGCGGCAGCCTGGAGAGTTTGAAGGCAGGGACTTCGCGGTGCGTCGGGCGTCGCTGCTGCCGCGTCTGGAGAAGTCTCTGGGTGCGCTGCGGCATGCCCGGGAGGCCTGGCTGCGGCTCGACCCGAGGGTGAGGAGCCGGCAGACTGATCTGGATTCGCTGCTTCGCGACAATCAGAATTTGATCATGAAAATCATCGTCCTGGACAGGGAGAACGAGCAGGCGCTGCTGCGGCGCGGCCTGCTGCCTCCGGGACATCTGCCGACCTCGCAGAGCCAGCGTCCGCACATGGTGGCGGCCCGGTACGCCAAGAACCTCCCAGCCTGACGAGGAGCAATGCCCATCGAGCGGATTCTCGTACTCGAAGACGATCTGATCGTCCGTAAGAACCTGGAGCAGCAGCTGCGCCAGCGTCGGTACGAGGTCGTGGCGGTTTCGACCCTCGCCGCGGCGCAGGAACAGCTCGGTCGTGATTCGTTTGATTTGATGTTCGTCGATGTCCGGCTTCCGGACGGCGAGGGCACGGATCTGCTGCGGATGGTGAAGCAGCGGCCCCAGAGTCCCCTGGTGGTTTTCGTGACCGGATTTGGTTCCGTGGAGTCGGCGGTGGACTGCATGCGGAACGGCGCCTTCGATTATTTGATCAAGCCCTTCTCGGCGGATCAGATCGAGATCACGCTGCGGAAGGCGACGGAATTCACGCAGTTGTTGAAGGTCAGCCGCCTGTTGAACCAGGAGGATGAGGAGACCGGGTACGAGCTGCTCGGGCCGAGTCCAGCGATCGAGAATCTCCGGGCGCTGATCCGGCGGGTGGGGCGGACGGATGCCACGGTGCTGATCCAGGGGGAGAGCGGCACGGGCAAGGAGTTGGTGGCGCGCACGCTGTATCGGGAGAGCCCGCGGGCCGGGGCGCCCTTCATCAAGCTCAACTGCGCCGCGGTCTCTGAAAGCCTGATCGAGAGCGAGTTTTTCGGACACGAGAAGGGGGCGTTCACCGGCGCGCTGAGCAAGCGCGAGGGGCGTTTCGAGCTGGCCCATGGGGGTACCCTGCTCCTGGATGAGATCAGCGAGATCAGCCCCACGGTCCAGGCCAAACTCCTGCGGGTGCTTCAGGAAAGGGAGTTCGAACGGGTCGGCGGCGCCCGGACCATCAAGGTGGACGTCCGCGTGATCGCCACCACCAACCGTCTGCTCGAGCAGAGCGTGGAGCGGAAGGAGTTTCGTCAGGATCTCTATTTCCGGCTCAACGTGGTTCCGATTCGCGTGCCGCCGTTGCGCGAGCACCGGGAGGACGTGCCTTTTCTCGCCCAGCATTTCCTGCAGCGTTTTGCCCGCAAGCACGGCGTGCGGGTGCGCGGGATCGCGGAGGAATGTCTGCAGGCGTTGAGCCGGCACGACTGGCCGGGCAATGTGCGGGAACTCCAGAACGTCATCGAGCGTGCGGTGATTCTCTGCGGGGACGCCCCGAATCTGGAGACTGAACACTGCTGCCTGCCGGCCTCCTCGCGCGGGGGCCCGACTCCCGCGGTCGCCGCGGCCCCGGCCTGTGTGCTCACCCCGGAGTCCGGTTCCAACGGCGCAGCCGCAATCCCGGCCGCGGTTCCGCCCCACGGAACCGAGCCGATGATGACCCTCTACGACCTGGAGAAACGGCACATCCTCAACACGCTGGAGCAGTGCAACAACAACCGCACCCAGGCGGCCCGGCTGCTCGAAATCAGCGTGCGCACCCTCCGGAACAAACTGCATGAATACGGCGTCATGCCGGCGGTGGCTCCGGAGGCGGATTCGGAGGATGCGGCGACTCCGGTGACCGCCGACGGCAAGTCCGCCTGAGGCGCGTCCGGGAGAGGCGCGTCCGGGGGGTGCCGATCCGACCTAGCGCCCGGGCGGGGGGGCGGTTGGGGTGGGCCTGCGGGCGCAGCCCGGCAGGAGGCATCCCGGTTCGGGATGGACCGTGACCGGGTTGGGTCCGGAGAGAAGGCGGATTTCAGGCCTTGGCGAACTCGAGGGCGTCGACTTCCTGGGGAGCGAGGATTCGGTCGAGATCGATGAGCAGTTTCACGAGTCCCCTGCTCTTGGCCACTCCCAGCAGATAGCGGGTATCCACGTCCGTTCCAAAGTCCGGGGTGGCCTCGATTTCCTGGGGATTGATGGTCATCACTTCCTCGACAGCATCGACCACCAACCCGGTTTCGCGGCGCATTCCGGATCCGATCTGGATCTGAACGACGACGATGCACGTGTGCTCGGTGGTGGTTGGATCGGGGAAGCCGAAGCGCATGCGAAGATCGATCACGGGAATGACCTTGCCTCGGAGGTTGATGACCCCCCGGACGAAGTCGGGCATCTGGGGAACCCGGGTGATATCCGTCATGCGGATGATTTCGCGAACCTTACGGACGTCGACGGCGTAGGATTCCTCCATCAGCGCGAAGGTGAGGTATTTGCCGCCGTGTCGGGACTCGGTCGGAAGGGTGGGAAGAGCCTTCTCGGGGGTGGTCATTGGGGGTGTGGGCCTTTGGCGTTAACGGACCGGATGGGCGTCCACGGGCCGGACGCAGGGGCAGCGGGAGAGGGGGGACGGATTCCACCGGGACTCACGCCATTCCAGCATCGGCAGAATTCGGGCGGACCTGAGCGGGGATGCGGGAGCAAAGGCAGGCGGGCTAGGCGGGAGCCGACGGGGAGGGTGGAGGCGGTCCGGCTGGATCGGAAGCGGGGGGTTCGGTTCCCGCGGGAGGGGGTGTGGAGGCGCCGGACTGGCGGCAGGCGGCCTGGATGGCCTTGATCAGGGCGTCGCCGGTGAAGGGTTTTTCGAGGAAGTGAACGCGGGATTCCGCGGCGTCCCGGGCGTCTTCCCGATGATCCTGGGAGCCGCTCATGACGAGGATGGGGACGGTGGGGGAGATTTTCCGCACGGCGCGGATGAACGCCGGGCCCTCCATTCCGGGCATCATCATGTCGGTGATCACGACCCTGAACGTATCCGGAGCCTGGGCCAGATAACGGATGGCTTCGGTGCCGTTGGCGGTGGTGACGGCGCGGTAGTGATAGCCCTGGAGCACCTTTCGGACGCTTTCGCAGACGGCTTCCTCGTCGTCGAGGACCAGAACCTTCTCCCCCTGGCCATCGAAGACGCAGACCTGCTCCGGGGCGGGCGGATCGAATTCCGCGGGAGCGACGGCGGGAATGAAGAGGCGGAAGCGGGTGCCGTGACCGACGCGCGAGTGGACTTCAAGGAAGCCCTGGTGGGCCTTGACGATGTTGGTGACGGTGGGCAGTCCGAGGCCGGTGCCTTTGCCGGGTGCCTTGGTGGTGAAGAACGGGTCGAAGATACGGTCGATGATCTCGGGGGGGATGCCTTCGCCGGTGTCCGTGATTTCGAGCAGCACGTAGGGCCTGGGTTGGGCCTCCGGGGTCATCTGGCAGAAGATGGCATCGGCGCGGAAGTTGGAGGCGGCGATATTGAGTCGGCCGCCGTTGGGCATGGCGTCGCGTGCGTTGACGCACAGGTTGAGCAGCACCTGGTGCAGTTGGACCACGTCGCCGACGATGGCCCAGAGGTCGGGAGCCAGGTAGGTGGAGAAGGAGATGTTTTTCGGGAAGGTTTCGCGGGCGAGCCGGCTCATTTCCTTGAGCAGCTGGTCAACCCGGAGTTCAACGCGGTCGATTTCCTGTCCCCGGCTGAAGGCGAGGAGCTGACGGACCACGCCGGCGCCGCGTTCGGCGCTGTTGCGGACCAGTTCGATCAGTTCGGCGTCGTTGGGATCCTGGTTCCGGCCTGCGAGGCAGTCAGCCACCATCAGAATCGGGGAGAAGACATTGTTCAGGTCGTGGGCCACCCCGCTGGCGAGAGCGCCGATGCATTCCAGGCGCTGCGCGCGGAGGAACTGCTGCTCCAGTCGCTTGCGGTCGGTGAGGTCGGTGCTGACGATCAGGATCGACTTGGGTTTTCCGCTGGCATCGCGGACCAGGCTGAATCGGCTTTGGGTCTGGATGACGCGGCCGCCGCGGCCGGCCTGGGTGAGTTCGCCGGTCCAGGAGCCCAGGGAGATGACGTCGGCCTGGGCCTGGAGGAGTTCCTTGGAGACGCGGCCGAAGAGGAGGTCCTGACCCGGGGCTCCCAGGACCTCGTCGCGGGTCCAGCCATAGAGACGTTCGGCGGCTGGATTCCAGAATTCGATGCGCCCGTCGAGGGATTGCACGCAGATCGCATCCTGGGCGATGTCGAGGAGGGCGGCCTGTTCGCGCAGCCTGCTTTCGTCCGACCGCCGCGCCGTGGTGTCCTGGACCATGGCGAGCCGGCCGAGTGGGCGGCCGTCCTCGCGCCGGAGGAACACGGCGGTGACATTGCCCCAAACCCGGGAGCCGTTCCTGCCGAGGTAGCATTGTTCGAGCCGGTAGACTTTGTGGGGGGAGGCTTCCGACTGGGAGAGCAGCTCGCGGCAGGCGGGAAGGCATTCCTCGTGGATGACCTCGAGGATGTTGCGTCCGAGCAGTTCCTTCTGGGAGCAGCCGAGCATTTCGGCGAATGCGCGATTGACCTGGGTGAACCGTCCCTCGGCATCCGTCAGGATCAGCCCGAGCGGTCCCTCCTCGAACACGAGCCGGAAACGGGCCTCGCTTTCAGTGAGTCGGAGGTTGATGGCCTGGGCGTCCTGAAGCCTTTGCTGGACGTCGCGGAAGGAGCGCCGGAGCCAGAGGAGACCGATGATCCAGCAGGCGCCGAGACCGGCGCAGGCGGCCTTGGCGGGGTTCGAGGGGTCCGAAGGGCCGGTGTCGAGGGGAATGCTGACACTGATGCCCCCGACCACTTCGCCCACGGCGCGCCGAGCGGGTGCATGACATACGCTGCACTGGGCATCGAGGATCACGCCGCCCAGGTATCGGAGCACGGGGCGGCCCTGAAGTGTAACGTGTTCCCCGACCGCACGTTCGAGCAGGGTCAATCGCTTGAGCGCCGCGGCCTCCCAGGCGTCCGGAACGAGGCTTTCAGCGGCCCCCGGGGCGGCGTCGAGGCCAAGCATGCGGGCCCGCGGCAGCTCCCCGTCCGGTGCGGATTCCGTCGTCGATCGGCGGCGGTGGGTGGGGCTGACCAGAGTCAGTTTCTGTCCCGTGGGTGTGGATAGGTCGCGTTGGGGAAGGCGTTCGAGACGCGGATCGGGCGTGAGTTGCTCCGTGACGGTGGCGTAGACGCCGCCGAGGCCGGCGTCGGCGGAGTGCAGACGAAGTTCCGAACGGCAGATCTCCTCCGCCCGGATTCGCGCTGCCGCCGATTTGGCGCGATGAGAATCGCCGAGGACGATCGCTGCCACGAAGGCAACGACCGCGGTCCAGCCGGCGGTCCAGCCCCAGAATACGAACCGGGCGGACCCCCAGGCCGACGAGAAGCCCGGCCTTTCGCTGTGAACGCTCATCGGTGCCTACTCAAAGTTTCGTTGGGCACGGGATGGGACGCAAGCCTTTGGGGTTAGTCCGGAGAATCCCCGGGAAAGACCTGCGCCGATGACATCAAAGTCAGGAGTTAAGGGAATGATTGGGAAGGGTTTCTTGCGAATCCGCGGGAGCGGCGGTTCCCGGACGCGGAATGCGATTCAGGGTGCCGGTCCTCGCGCAGGCGGTGGTGTCGGCCGGCGTCGATGCGATCCAGGCCCCGGGATGCCCGGGGGCCGCATCACGGAGAAGGGAGGCCTCGCCACCGTCCACGAGGCGGACGAGGGTGTTGATGGTGCCGCGGAGGGAGTGAGCCTGGGCGGTGAGTTCCTCGGCGGCGCTGGCGCTCTCCTCGGCCGTGGCCGCGTTGCCCTGGGTGATGTCGTCGACGCGCCTGACCGTTTCGTTCACCCGTTGGATTCCGGCGTCCTGCTCGCGGGAGGCGTTGGCCAGTTCGCCGGCGAGCCGGTCGACCTCGCGGGATTTTTCGACGATGTCGCGGATGGAATGGGCGACCTGGTCGGTGATCTCGACGCCGTGGGCGCATTTGCGGACTGAATCCTCGATCTTGGCGGCGGTCTCCTTGGCGGCCTGGGCGCTGCGATGGGCGAGGTTGCGGACTTCGGAGGCGACAACGGCGAAGCCGGCGCCCGCCTCCCCGGATCGGGCGGCTTCCACCGCGGCGTTGAGTGCGAGAATGCTGGTCTGGAAGGCGATCTCGTCGATGGTTTTGACGATCTTGGCGATCTGGTCGCTGGAGGTCTTGATGGCGTCCATCGCCTGGGCCATGGCCTGCATGTCCTGGGCGGCGGCATCGCCGGCGACCCGCGCCTGCGAACTGAGTTCGCGGACCTGGGAGACGGCATTGACGTTGCGCTGCGTTAGCGCGGACATCTGGCGAAGGGAATCGCTGCCATCGTGGAGGGAAGCCGCCTGTTCGACGGCGCCGTCGGCGAGGGAACGGCTTCCGGCGGCGACGAGTCCCGCGGCGGCGGCTGTTTGTTCGGCGCCTTCGAGGAGGCTTTCGGCGAGGAAACGGATGGGTTTGGCGACGAGGGACTGGACCACGAGGCTGAGGAGCAGGCCGGTGGTGACGAACAGGCCGATCCCGGTGAGGAACGAGGCGGACAAGGTGCTTCGGCCCACATTCGAGGCGAATTCCGCCCAGGCGGCCTTCTCGTCCTTGAGCCCCTGGTCGGAGAAGCGAAGGCTCATGACTCCGCAGATGTTGCCGGGGGCCCAGGTGGGGTGACACTCGATGCAGGAGGGTGTCACCGGGATGGGGACGTGGATGTCGAAGGATTGGTCGGTGTGGACCTTGAGTGTGTTGGGATCCTTGAGCAGACGGTTCTTGAGATCCGGGTCGATGAACTGGTGCATCCGGGAGGCGACGGTGGAGCGAGCGACCTGGCCGTCCTCGTCGGTGAGAGTGAGTTCGAGCAGGCCGGGGACGTTGGTGGAATGGGCCAGGAGTTTGTTGAACCGGTCCATTTCGCCGGCGGCCATGGCATCCATCAGCGGCAGTTGGAGGCTGGAATGAAGCCGTTCGACCCAGCGCCATTGCCTGGCCTCCTCCCCCCGGGTGCTCTCGTGCGCGAATCGTTGGATGGACGACTGGGCTCGGAGATGCTGGAAGACGGCGGCGATGAGATAGATGACGAGCAGTCCGGACACCAGGACTGCGATGAGTTTGGTCCTGAGCCTCATGATTCCGAGGGTGGGGGGCTAACTGAAAGTCTTGGTGAGATACTGAAGCTGCTGGTTGTTTCGCGCCTGGGCCGCCTCCATGGCGACGAAGTTGGCGGTCAGTCGTTCGATTTCCCCCAGGACCCATTTCTCCTGCGCGTCGATCTGCGGGGTGATGGCCTGGGCCTGGTTGTTGAGGGTGGTCTGGTGCGCGAGCAGCGTCCCCTCGTCACCGATGAATCGGTCCAACAGGCTGTCGAACGACACCGCGAAGCCGAGGTCCTCGTTCGAGAAGAAATCCTTCAGACCCGCAAGGTTGCCTTCCAGGGCCGTGTCCAGGTTGTCGAGGTTCGCGGTGGAGAGGGCGTCGTCGTAGCCGTTCGAGGAGATGCCCAGGGATTCGAGCCGGATGACCGTCCCGTTGAGCCCCGAAATCGTCGAGGTGGCGAGGGAACGGAGCTGGGAAGCGAGGGCCCCGGCCTCGGGGTCGTCTGCCAGGATACCCGCCTTGACGGCGCCCTTGGCATCGGTGGAGGAGGCGGTGAGGGAGGCGATCTGGGACTGGCTGCTGTTGTAGGCTGAGACGAAATCGGTGATGGCCGACCGGATCCCTTCGGTGTCGGTTCCGACGTTGATGGTGAAGGTGTCCTGGGCCAGGGCGGTGACGCTGAGGCCGGTGAGCCCTGAACTGGACTCGTTGATGGTGTTGCTGAGGCTGGACAACGTGCTGCCCCCGTTGACGTTGTATTGGAGGTTTTTCCCCAGGTCCAGGGTGCCCCCGAGCAGTCCGGTGGCGGCCAGGAAATTGCTTCCCGCGCCGTCCTCCAGAGCGATGCCCGTGTTGCCTGTGCTGTTGTTCGTCAGCGTGAACCGGTCCTGGGTGGCGTCGTAGCCGGCGACAACCCCGGCGGCTGAGGCGTTGATGCGGGACAGGAGGTCGCCGACGGTATCGGTGGAGGTGTCGTACTGGATGGTGACGCCGTTGATTTTGAATTCCCCTGCGCTGCCCCCGGTGATCGCCGTTCCGAAATTGGCCTCGTCCAGCGTGGAGTTGAGCCGGATGGCCCCGAGCTCGCCGTCGCTGGTGATGGTGGACTGGTTGTTGCTCGTCAACCGGGCGGCCTGCAGGAAGTTGCTGGTGTCGGTCACCGTGCCCAGAACGATCGAGGAAGCGGAGGACAGTGAGATTTTGTCCGTGTTCGGATCGTAGCTGGCGGTGACGTCGCCGCCGGTGGCGTCGGAGATCTTGGTGAAGACGGAAGCCAGGGAATCGGTGGATTCGATGCTGATCTGCTTTCCGTTAACGGTAAAAGTGCCTGCTGTGATGGTGTTGGCGAAGGGGGCGTCGCCCACGGTGATTCCCGAGAGGTCGGGGGTGGTGCCCAGGGCGGATCCGGCGCCGGCGGTGCCCAGCTGGCGGGAGGCGGTGGCGAGCTGGGTGATGTTGAACTTGTACTGGCCGACGGTGGCTCCGGCGGAGGCGGTGGCGGTTCCGAGATCGGAATCGGAGGAGGAGGTGGTTCGGGAGTCGAAGAGCGCGGGGTCCTTCAGGGCTTGGACCTTGGCTTTAAGGATATCGAGATTGGTTTTTATGGCACCGAAGGCCTGGCTGCGGCCTTCGATCTTGGTTTGCTCGCTGAGCATGGTGCGCTGGGGAGCACGTTCCACTTCAGCGAGCTGGCTGATCAGCGATTGCCAGTCAAAGCCCGAGGCGAGGCCTGAAATTCCAAGATTCATGATTTGCCACCAAGGCAGATCCTTCATCGGAAACCGCTGGTGAAACTTGAGTCGGGGAAGGAAGGGAAGGGGGCGGGCGAGGGGGGGACAGATTTTCCCGGAGGCGGAAGGGGTGGGGGACGAAACTTCCGGTGGCAACCGGCTGGGGTGCGGATTGGCGGGGGGATCGCGGATGGCATCACCCGTGCTTCACCGGGTGCAGGACGCAATCATGATCCAGGCACTCTTCAACCAAACGAACTACGTCGGGGCGAAGAAACTGATGGAGGCCACGATGCTCCGTCACGAGGCCATCGCGAGCAACATCGCGAACCTGGAACGTCCCAAGTATCAGCGGATCGACCTGGCACCCTCCTTTCAGCAGGAGCTGGGGCGGGCGCTGGGCAGCCGGGATGCGGGGCAGATTGCGCGCGTGGAGCCCAAACTGATGGTGGATCCCGAGGCGGTGGCGGCGAACAAGGACGGGAACAACGTCCGCCTGGAGACGGAGCTCGCCGCCTTGAGCCAGAACTACCTCGAACATGCGGTCGAAAGTCAGCTCGTCACCGGAAACCTCCTCAAACTTCGCCTGGCCATCACCGGCCGCGCGGCCTGAATCCCATGACCAACCTCGTTCCTGGAATCCAAAGCACCACCGCCGCCCTGAACGCGGAGCGGACGCGGCTCGATATCATCGCCCAGAACATCGGCAACGCCCACACGACGCGGGGAATCGATGGCAAACCCTACCAGCGGCAGCAGGTGGTCTTCGAGGCGGTGCTCAACGAGGCCCAGGGGGCCGGACGGAATGGGGTGGCAACCTCGGGGCCCAAGGTGAGCCAGATCATCAAGGACACCCGGCCCATGCGCACCATCTTCGAGCCCACCCACCCGCACGCCGATCCTGCGACCGGCATGCTCTCGCTGCCCAACGTGGATATCTTCGAGGAAATGGCGGACCTGATCGCCGCCGGGCGGACCTTCGAAGCCAACATCGCGGTCATGAAGACCGGAAAGCAGATGACCATGCAGTCCCTTGGCATCGGGCGCCGCTGAACTTCTGAACGATCCCCCGCGCGCTCATCATGAACACCCTCGGCTCCATCGGCGGACTTTCCAACCTGGCGAACCAGACCTTCGTTCCACGGATGGTGCCGGGACCCGGTTCCATCCGGCCGACGGAATTGCAGGACCTGGCGCGCACCGCGGCGGCCCAGCCGTCGGCTCCGGGCCAGAGCGGATCGGCCTCGGATGGGTCCTTCTCGGGGCTGCTGGGGAAGATGGTTTCCGAGGTCAACGCCAAGCAGGCGGCTGCGGGTCAGGCGGTGGCCGATCTCCAGGCGGGGAAGCCGGTCACGCTTCACCAGGCGATGATTTCCATGGAGGAAGCCAGCATTTCGTTCCAGCTGATGGCGGAGGTTCGGAACCGCCTTCTCGAGTCGTACCAGGAACTGATGCGAATGCAGGTCTGAGGTCGTGTCATCATGAACGAGAATCTCGCCAAGGTCGGGCAGCAACTGCTGGGAATCTGGAAGCAGCTCGGGGTCAATCAGCGGGTCCAGATCGGCGTCGCCACCCTCGCGCTTCTGATCGGAACGATCGGGGTCGCCATCTGGTCCGGGCGGTCCGCCGAAGGTCTCCTCTACTCCCGGCTTTCCGACGCCGAGGCGGCCAAGGTGGTCCAGGCCCTGGACGAGGCCAAGATCCCCTACACGGTCGGTCGGGGAGGCTCCATCTACGTGCCTGCCGACAAGGTCACCACCACCCAGGTCCAGCTCGCCGGCCGGGGAATCGCCCGCGGCGACACCGTCGGCTTCGAGATCTTCGACAAACCCAACTTCGGCATCTCCGACTTCATCCAGCGCGCCAACTACCTGCGCGCCCTCCAGGGGGAACTGGCCCGGACCATTGCCCAGCTCGACGACGTCGACAAGGCGGTGGTCAATCTCGTTCTTCCGGAGAACCGGCTGCTCGCCGACAAGGACCGCCATCCGACCGCCTCGGTGCTGGTCCGGCTCCGCGGCAACCTGCCGCTTTCCCCTTCGACGGTGAACTCCATCCGGTCGCTGGTTGCCAACGCGGTGGAGGGGCTCAAGCCCAACTTCGTCACGGTGGTGGACAACAAGGGGCATTCGCACGGGGAGACGGCCGACGAGGATTCCGTGGCTGGAGCCACGGCAAACCAGCTGGCGATGCGACGGGAGCTGGAGGCTTATTTGTCGAAGAAGGCGGAAGGAATGCTTGAGACCGTGCTGGGGCCGGGCCAGGCCGTGGTGCGGGTTTCCGCGGACATCAATTTCGAGACTGTTTCGCGCATCGAGGAGAAGTTCGATCCCGAGGGTCAGGTGATCCGGAGCCAGACGCGCAACGATGAGAACATGGATAGCACGACGGCCGACACCGCGGCCGCGGTGGGGGTGACGGCGAACACGCCCTCGGCCTCGAACGCTGCGGGTGGAGCCCCGGCTCCTGCGGCGGCTCCGGCCGCGGCTCCCAACTCCACCAAGAACCGGAAGGTGCTGGGAACCACGGAGTACGAGATCGGACGGACGACCAGCAACACCTATCAGGCGGCCGGCGGCATCAAGCGTATCTCGAGCGCGGTGACCGTCGCGGCGCGCATGGAGGGAACCGGAGCGGATCGCAAGGCGGTGCCGCGGACGCCCGAGGAACTCGAGAAGCTCCGTCGGGTGGTCCAGAACGCCCTGGGCTACGACACCACCCGGGGCGACCAGGTGATTGTGGAGGAACTGACCTTCGACCGTGAGTTCGTCACGGAGCTGAACAAGCGTTTCGACAATCAGGAAAAGCGTGATTTCTGGTGGGGCGTGGGTCGCTCGGCGCTCTATCCGGGCGTCGCCCTGGTGATCCTCATGGTGCTCCTCCGTCTGGTGAAGCGCACCAAGGTCGAGGAGTTCAGCTTCGGCATTCCCGTGGGACAATTTCCGTCGTCGGGCCCTGGCGGCGGCGGATCCGGCGGGGCCCTGAGCGCGAGCGGCGGCACCGGCGGCGGCGCGGGCAAGGGCCAGGTCGGGCAGGGCTCCGATTGGTTCGGCGAACCCCGCGTCGTGACCGTCGAGGTGCTCAACCAGCTAGTCCGTGAAAATCCCACCAACATGACCGGTGCCATCCGCGCCTGGCTGAATCGTGGAAGCCCTCCCCCGAAATAAGGATGTATGTCGGATGCAGTGACCAACGGACAGGAAACCGCGAGCACGGGGAACTCGGAGATCTCGAGTCTCACCAAGATCCAGAAGCTGGCCACGCTCCTGGTGATGATGGGAAGCGAAGGGGCTGCCGCGGTTCTCAAGACCTTCGACCGCGAGGAGGTCGAGTTGATCACCGCCGAGATGACGAAGCTCACGTTGATCAGCCAGGAACTTCAGCGCGACATCCTCGTGGAGTTCTCCGAGGTCGCCATCGAAGCCGGCACCTCCCTCACCGGAGGGGTTGATTTCACCCGCACCTCCCTGGAAAAGGCCCTCGGCGTCTCGCGGGCCACCGACATTCTCAACCGCATCGCCCCCACCCGGTCCTCCCCGGCGGCTCTCCAGGGCGTGGCGGATCTCGAACCGCGCCAGGTCTACAACCTTCTCCGGCACGAACAGGCCCAGACCGTCGCCCTCGTCCTCAGCTTCATCCCTCCCGACAAGGCCTCCCTCGTCCTCGCCCTGATCCCGGCCGACCAGCGCGAAAAGGTCCTCGAACGCCTGGCCAGCCTCTCCCCCACCCCCTCCGAGGTCGCCGAAAAAGTCATCGGCGTGCTCAACGCCAAACTCGGCGTCCGTCCCACACGCGCCATGAACCAGACCGGCGGCGTCAAAACCGCGGCCGACGTTCTGAACTGCATGGACAAGACCACGAGCAAGGCGCTCCTGATGTCGCTGGAGGAACGCAATCCCGAACTCTGCGCCTCGATCCGTCAGAAAATGTTCACCTTCGAGGATCTGGCCGCGATGGAAACGCCCGTCCTCCAGCGGATTCTCCGCGAAGTCGACATGCGCGATCTCGCCCTCTCGCTCAAGACCGCCAGCGACAAGCTCAAGAACGCCATGCTCACCTGCGTTTCCAAACGCGCCGCCGAAACCGTCCAGGAGGAAATCCAGTTCATGGGCCCGGTCCGCCTCCGCGACATCGAGGCGGCCCAGCTGCGGGTCATCGATGTGGTCCGGAAGCTGGAGAGCGAGGGCGACATCGAGATCGACCGGTCGCGCTCGGAGAAAGCCAATGTTGCCTAAGTCCATCCGGTTTTCCGAACCCCTCCGCTCCGTCACCCTGAGCCGCCGCCCCGCCGCCTTCTCCCCCGAGGAACTGGAGGCCCACCGGCGCCGCGAGGAACAGGCCTACGAACGCGGCCTCATCGACGGCGAACGCCGCCTGGGCGAGCAGTTGATGCAGCAACGTACTGAGCTCCAGCATCTCCACGCCGGTATTCTCGCCTCCCTCGGCAACGCCGTCTCCCAGGTCGTGCGCGACACCGAAACCTCCCTCATCGACCTCGCCTTCGAGATCGCCTGCAAACTGGTCGACGACCTCCCCATCAAACGTGAATTGATCGAGAAAAGCATCCAGGCCGCCCTCGCCAAGGTCAGCGAAGCCACCCAGATCAGCATCCATCTCCATCCCGAGGACCTCGAACTGCTCCAGAAAAACACCTCCGAGACCCCTCCTGAACCCGCCGGCTCCCGCTCGATCCGATTCGTGGCCGATGCCGAGGTCGGACGCGGCGGCAGCCTGGTCCGCACCGAATTCGGCGTCATCGACGCACGCCGCGAGACCCGCAAGAAACGCGCCAAAAAGGCCGTCGCCGCTCCCAAGTGAATGCCGCCCCTCTTTCCGACGGGTCCCGAATCCGTGGCGCCATCGAACGGGTGCGCGCCCTGCCCGGTTTCGAGGCCCGCGGGCGCGTCGCCCAGCTGATCGGGCTGGTGGTCGAGTCCGAGGGACCCGTGGCCGCCGTCGGCGAAGTCTGCCGGATCCAGTCCCTCCGCCACGACGAATCGACACTCGCCGAGGTGGTCGGCTTCCGGAATCACCACCTGCTCCTCATGCCCCTCGGCGAGGTGCACGGCATCCACCCAGGGAGCGAAGTCATCGCCACCGGCTCCCCCCTCATCGTCCCCGTCGGCGAAGCCCTCAAGGGCCGCGTCATCGACGGACTCGGCCGGCCGCTCGACGAGAAGGGGCCGATTCAGGGCACCGACCACGTCCAGCTGAACCTCTCGCCGCCTCATCCGCTCCGTCGCCAGCGGATCCGGAATGTGTTCCGCACCGGAATCAAGGCGCTCGACACCTTCGTGCCCTGCGGTCGCGGACAACGTCTCGGCATCTTCGCCGGCAGCGGCGTCGGCAAGTCGACCCTGCTCGGCATGATGGCCAGCCAGGCTGAGGCGGATGTGAACGTGATCGCCCTGATCGGGGAACGCGGCCGCGAGGTTCGCGAGTTTCTCGAAAAGGACCTCGACGAGGCGGGCCGCCGCAAGTCGGTGACCATCGTGGCCACCTCGAACGAGTCCGCGCTGGCCCGGTTGAAGGGGGCGTTTCTTGCCCTGTCGGTGGCCGAGTATTTCCGGGACCGGGGGCAGAATGTGCTCCTGATGATGGATTCCGTGACGCGCTTCGCCATGGCCCAGCGCGAGATCGGCCTGGCTGTCGGCGAACCGCCCGCCACCCGCGGCTACACGCCGTCCGTGTTCTCGCTCCTCCCCCAGCTTCTCGAGCGGGCCGGAACCGGCGAACGCGGCTCCATCACCGGGTTGTTCACCGTGCTCGTCGAGGCCGACGACATGAACGACCCCATCGCCGATGCCGTCCGGTCGATTCTCGATGGGCACATCGTGCTCACCCGGGAACTGGCCACCCAAAACCATTATCCGGCCATCGACGTGCTTGAGAGCGTCAGCCGGCTGACTCGGGATCTGCTTACGCCCGAACAGCTTGAGCTGACCGCGCGCGCGCGGGAGCATCTCGCCACCTATCGGAAGAACCAGGACTTGATCAACATCGGCGCCTACCCGCCGGGCAGCAGCGCCCCGATCGATCTGGCCATCCGGCTGCACGAACCCCTTCGCACCTTCCTCCGCCAGCCGGTGGGGCAGGGCGCCCCCACAGCCCAGAGCTGGACCGGCCTGGCCGCCGCGTTGTCGGGACCTCCAGCCCAGGCGGTTCCACGCGCCGTCCGCCCCAAATCCTAAGCCATGAAACCCTTCCGATTTCCCCTGGAGGCCATCCTGACCCTCCGCGAGGAGGTGGAGCAGGAGGCCCAACGCGCCGTCGCCCGCGCCCTCCAGGCGGTGCGTTTGGTGCAGGCGGACCTCACCGCGCTCGCTGCCGAGGCGGATCGGATGGCGGTGGAAATGAAATCCCGGCTGAACGAGGGAATGACGGCCGCCGATCTCGAGCGCTACGGGAACTACCGGACCTTGCTGGCCGAGCGCCGGAAGCGTCGTGAGCAGGATCTCGCCATGGCCGAAGCTTCCGTGCGCGAAGCCCGTCAGCGGTTGCTCAAGTCCACCCAGGATCGACAGGCCCTGGAGAACTACCGGGCCAAGCTCCGGACACGCTTCGACTACCGGCAATCCTGTGAGGAACGAAAACTGCTAGATGATCTCGCGGGCCGTCCGTCCGCACTCGGAGTCGGCCGGAAAACCAACCCGGCCTCCTCCACACCCTAATGCGCATCCTTCAATCGCCCTGGGTCGCTGCCGCTTTGGGAGCCCTGGTCTACCTGCTCACCACAGTCATGATGCTCCGTCCGGAGCGTCTTCTCGCCAACCGCCCCGCGACCCCAGCCACGGCCGAAGCCCACTCGGAACCCGAAGTTCCGGGCCCGTCCTGGGTCTACAAAAACCCCGAGGTCGATCAGCTCGTCTCCGAACTGAAAACCGAACGCGAAGCCGTGAAGGCCCGGGAAAAGGAACTCCAGGATCTTGCCACCCGGCTCGCCGTCGAACGTCAGGAAATCGGCACCATCACCCAGCGCGTCGCCGTGATTCAGGCCGAAATCGAACGCTCCATGCTCCGCATCAAGGATGACGAGGCCGTCAACCTCAAGCGCCTCGCCAAAGTCTACGTCAGCATGTCCCCCGAGGCCGCCGCCAAAATCATGGCCGAGTTCCAGGACGACGTCGCAGTCAAGGTCTTCTCCCTGATGAAGGAATCCGAAACCGCTCCCATCCTCGAAATCATCTCCAAATCCGGGGAGGCCGCCGTCCGCCGGGTAGCCCTCATCTCCGACCGACTCCGGCTCATGGGCTCGTCCAACCCTCCGCCCACCAGCGTCACAGGCCCGGCTCCCACCCCGACGCCCACGCCCGCCCCGACTCCTGCTCCTGCTGCCGCTGCTGCTCCCGCCGCCGCCCCCGCCTCCACTCCCCCCCAATCCGCCACCCCATGAACCTGCCCAACGCCGTCGCTCCGGAACGCTCTCGGGTTTCGGCGGCGAACGGACCGGTCCGCCGGGGCGCGGATTCCGGGGCTGTTTCCAGCTCGGACCCTCTCGCCGACCCCTTTTCCGCGCTGCTCGCCGAGGTCTTTCGTAAGTCGGATATTCTCAGCAAGTTATCCACGCCCTCCGAACCAGGATCGGGCTCTGAATCGAAGGAGGAACCCGGTCGAACAACCCGCCGGTCCCACCGCGATTGCCCAGTCGACGACCCCCCTTCCTCCGCAGCCGCAGGCTTCTGCCCTTCGCCCGCATTCAACCCGGTCCCCGACGCCGTCCTGCCCCCCCCGCAGCCGGAGCCAGACCGGGAGGGTGCCCAGGGGAACGACCTGCTTCCAGGCGGGCCCGCCCAGCCGACCGCGGAGGCCGTTTCCGCCCGGGGGGACGGCTGGGGCGCCGACGTTTCCGCCCCCTCGGGGACCTGGTTTGGGGAGACGCCCGGACCGGAGGTTTCGCAGGCCTCTGCGGAGGCCCCTTTAGCACCTTCGCAGGCCATGGGCTCCGGCCAAATTCCGGAGGCGCTTCCGGGGGCCGCTGCAGGGGTTTCTGCCGAGGTCGAGGAGGGGGCTTCGGAGGCGGAATCTTCCCCTGGCTGCGAACGGGGCGGCGACTCTTCACGGGGGACGGATTCCTCGCTGGAATCCTTTGCCGTCAAAGGGGTTGGTGCCGGGGAGTCGGGGGAATCCGGGGCCTCGGTAGACTCCGGAGAATCGGGTGGGGCGGGGGAGGAGGGCTCTGGCACGTCCGGTGCTGAGAAGGAAAGTGCCATGCTGGCCGAGACAATGATGGACAAAACTTCCGAGGCGGGTGGGCAGGAATTGCCCTCCGATTCCGGGTTTTCCATCACGGCCCAACTGCCGGAGTCGGGCTCTGCCCGGGAATCGCAGGGTCGTTCGGAGGCTCCGGAGCCGGCCATGGCCACCGTCACCCCCGGCTGGGCGCCGGATGCCGGCCGGGATCGGGAGATGCGGTCGGAAGTCTCCGCCCCGGCGGATCCGGGACACGCGGAGCGGGTGGAGCGCCTGGCCGGGCTGGCCGAGTCCGCCCTGGTCCAGTTTCGTCGGATGGACGGCGGCGAGTATCAGGTGTCGATCCGCCCCGACGACGCGACCGAGATCCGGCTGAGTGTTTGGTTGGGCGAGAGTGGGCCCGAGGTGCGGGCCGAGCTGCGTCGTGGGGATGCCGCAGCCTTCGCCGCCCAGTGGCCCGACCTGCAGGCACGTCTTTCCCAGCAGGGAATCCGTCTGGTGCCGGGTGACGCCGGCCTTGCGACGCCGATGGGCTCGGGCAACGGACCCCATCCGGGGCCGGGCCGCGAGCGGCGTCAGGAGTCGGTTTCGAACCCTTTGGAAGCCCGACGGATGTCGTCGGGCGCACGCGATCTCAATGTCCGTCCCACGCCCGGCCGATTCACTGGCGGGCAGGGATGGGAAACCTGGGCCTGAATCTATGTCGACCACCGCCGTATCCTCCGTCTCCTCGATCAAGACGAACACCGATGAAGCCGCCGTCCGGCTGCCTTCGAAAACGCTGGGGCAGGATGACTTCCTGCAGCTGCTCGTGGCGCAGTTGAGCGCGCAGGATCCGCTCAATCCGCAGAAGGACACCGAGTTCATCGCGCAGATGGCCCAGTTCAGTTCGCTGGAGCAGACCCGGGCGATGCAGTCGGACATCGCGGGGTTGCGGCTGGAGCAGCAGGTCCAGCAGGCCACCGGGCTGATCGGCAAGACAGTCACCTTGCGGGACGAGACGGGTGCGGTCACCACCGGCAAGGTTTCGGGCATCAACCTCGAACAGCCCGGCAAGGCGTTGATCGTGGTGGATGGCCAGCCGTACTCCATGGACCAGCTTGTCGGCGTCGCCTCCGGCAGCCGGCTGCTCAACTGAATTCAACCCGGATCAATCAACATGCTCACTTCCCTCAACACCGCCGTCAGCGGTCTCCAACAGTTCCAGCACCGGATCGATGTCATCGGCAACAACATCGCGAACGTGAACACCGTGGCGTTCAAGAACGCCCGGACCACTTCCGCCGACGCCTTCAGCAACACCCTGCGGGATGCCGTCGGTTCCGGCATCCAGGTCGGCACGGGCGTCGCCACCAGCGATGTCAGCTCCGTGTTCACCCAAGGGGATCCGACCTACACCGGAAAACTCACCGACCTGGCGGTTTCGGGCGAGGGCTTCTTCACGGTGCGCGATCCGGTTTCCGGCGCGGTCTTCGCCACCCGCGACGGGACGTTTCATTTCGACCCCGAGGGTTACCTCGTGACCGCCCAGAAATTCCGGGTCCAGGGGTTTTCCGACGCGGCTCTGGCGCAGCGGGGCGACCTCAAGATGGATCTCACCGGCGCCCCGGCCGGCACCCTGCCCGAGGCCCAGATCACGTCCTTCCGGATCGACGGCCAGGGAAAACTGAGACTCAACCTGGATTCGGGGGAGACCTTCGTGCGCGGACAGGTCCTGCTCCAGAATTTCAACTCGCCGCAGGCGCTCTCCAAGCAGGGCAACAACCTCTACGCGAACCTGGCGGCCGCCGGGCCGCTCAGCCAGACCGGCGCCCCCGGCACCGGCAATCTCGGCGACATCGAGGCGGAACATCTCGAGTCGTCCAATGTGGATCTCGCGGGCGAATTCTCGAGCCTCATCGCCGCCCAACGCGGCTTCCAGGCCAATTCGAGAATCGTGACCACGAGCGATGAAGTGCTGCAGGAAGTCATCAACCTGAAACGCTGATCCCCACCATGGCCGCAAACCGCACTGACGCCGCAAAAGGCGATGCCGACAAGGGTGACAAGCGCCCGGAAGGCGGCGCCGGAGCCGATGCCGCTCCGGCGGCAAAGGCCGGAGGGATGCAGGCCTGGCTGCCCCTCATCATCGCCATCACCGTGCTGCCGGTCGTCTCCTACGCCGTCACCACCTTCGTCCTTCTTCCCAAACTCCAGAAGGGCCTCGGGCTCGCCCCGGCCGCCGCGGCCGCCCCGGCCGCCGGCGGGCATGGAGCTCCGGCCGACGCCCACGGCGCTCCCAAGGAGGCCGCCGATGCCGGCGGACACGGCGCCCCCAAGGCCGACTCCGGCGGGCACGGCGCCAAACCCGAGGGCGGCGGCGGATCCGGCGGACGCGAACAGGTCCCGCTCACCAAATTGATCGTCAACGTCGCCGGAACCCAGGCCTCCCGGATCCTGCTCTCCAGCGTGATCCTCGTCAGCGCCTCCCCCGGATTCCGCGACCGGGTGAAGGAATTCGAACCGCAACTCCGCGACACCGCCTGCGGCATCCTCAGCACCAAGACCATCCAGGACCTCGAGAAACCGGGAGCCCGCAACATCATCCGCAGCGAGCTGCTCACCTCGTTCAACCACGTCCTCGGCGGGTCCTCCGTGCAGGAAATCTATTTCACCGACTTCGCCATCCAGTAATCAGTCCCAGCCATGTCCGACAACCTCGATCCCTTCGCGTCCGGGAATACCGTCCTCTCGCAGAACGAGGTTGAGAACCTGCTCAACCAGGTTCAGGAACAGGAGAACACCACTCCGGTCTACAGCCACCACGGCTCACGAAAACACTTCCGGAACGAGGACATCCAACCCTTCGACTTCCGCCAGCCCGCCTTCCTCGCCCCCGCCGAAATGCGGCGCATCCGCCTGCGCTTTGAGGACTTCATCCGCACCCTCGCCGCCAATCTCTCCATCTATCTCCGGGTCGAATTCGGACTCCGCATGTCCAAACTCCAGACCCTCTCCTACCAGAAACTGGCCGAGGGCCTGCCCAACCCCACCCACCTCACCCTGTTCAAGGCCGAGCCGCTCAAGGGGATCTGTCTCATGGACCTCCCCCCGCGCCTCGGACTCACCATCGTCGACCGGCTGCTCGGCGGTCCCGGCCATTCCGTGACCGGCAACCGCGACCTCAGCGACATCGAAACCGCCCTGCTCGGCGAGGTGATCAACCTGATCCTCAAGGACTGGTGCACCCAATGGGAACAAGTCCAGCAGCTCCGCGCCGTCAGTCTCGGACACGAAACCACCCCCCGGTTCCTTCACACCTCCGCCCACGACACCGTCATGCTCGTGCTCGGCATCGAATCCACCCTCGGCGATTGCGTCGAGGAGATCCAGATGGCCTTCCCGTACTACACCATCGAGCCCCTGGTCCGGCACATCATCGCGATGACCAATCCCGAAAAGGAGGCCGGAACCAGCGCCGACGCCAAGCCCCAGTGGCACGACGATTTCTACGAAATCGGCGTCCCCGTGACCGCCGAATGGCAGCGACTCGAACTCACCGTGCGGGCCCTCGCCGATCTGAAACCCGGCGACTTCCTCACCCTCGACCCGCGCTGTTTCAGCGATGTCCTGGTCAATTTCGCCTCCGTTCCCAAATTCCGCGGCCGCCTCGGCACCCGTGCCGAGCGCTGGGCCGTTGAAATCACCGAGCCCGTTGTTCCCGCGTCCAGCCTATGAACCTCACCGGCATCGCCCCGCCGAACCTTGAAGTCCTCTACGATGTCCCGGTCAATCTGACCGTCGAACTCGGCAGTTGTCAGATGGCCATGCGCGACGTCCTCCAGCTGACCGTCGGCACCGTCCTTCAGCTGGACAAAATGGCCAGCGCACCCGTCGAACTCTTCGTCAATCGACGGCTCATCGCCCGCGGCGAAGTCGTCGTCGTCGAGGACCGTTTCGGCATCAAGATCACCGAGATCGTCGGCAACTCGCTGGGCTAGTGAAATCTCTCCCGCCACGTTTTCGCTCGATCGCCGCCCGGACCGCCCTGGCCGCCCTCCCGCTGCTGCTCGGTGCCGGGCTCTCCGCCCTCGCCGAGGAAACCGGACTTCCGCCGATCAGCGTCACCAACCGGCCTCCCGTCGCCTCGGAGCTGCCCGACGTCACCTTTCCCCTCTTCCGCGTCTTCGGCGCCCTCGCCGTCGTGGTCGCCCTCTTCGTCGGCGGCGCCTGGCTCTTCCGCAACTGGTCCGGTTTCGCCGGCCCCCGCGGACGCACCGCACGGCTGCGCATGCTCGAAATGCGGTCCCTCGGCAATCGCCACGCCCTCTTCGTCGTCGGGTACGACCAACAGCGGCTGCTCATCGCCTCGTCCCCCGCCGGAATCACCCTGCTCGAACGGCTTCCCTCCGAACCGGAATTCCCATCCCCCGCCTCCACGGACGCCTCCACGGACACCGACCCAGGATCCGCGGTTGGCGGAGCCATCGGCCTCCCGCACTCCGCACCTTCCCACCGCAGCTTTGCCGAGGCCCTTCGGGGTCTCCTTCCGCCACGATGAACGCCACCCCTCCTGACCGGACCGGATCCCCCGGAGAACACCCGGGCGGCCGGGTCGGCGATGAGGCGGGAGTCCGCCCCGTGTTCCGGCGGTTCCGGGGCTGGCTTCTGCCGTGGCTGACCCTGGTTTTTCTCGTCTCCGGATTGGGCGCGGTCTGGGCTGCGCAGGCTCCGGGGGCGCTGCCGTTCCGGGTGACCATCGACGGCGGCAACCAGCCGCAGGACATCGACACCGGGATCCAGGTCCTGTTTGCGATCACGCTGCTGACGTTGGCGCCGTCGTTGATTCTGCTGATGACCTGCTTCACGCGGATCGTGATCGTGCTTTCGTTCGTGCGTACGGCGCTTCAGTTGCAGGGGGTGCCGGCGAACCAGATTCTGGTGGGGCTTTCGCTGTTCATGACGTTTTTCATCATGGCCCCGGTCTGGGACACCATCCAGACGGACGCCATCAAGCCGTATCAGGCGAAGACAATCTCGAGCGAGGTGGCGTTGGAGCGGGCGACGGTTCCGATCCGGACGTTCATGTTGAAGCAGGCGCGGGCGCGGGACATCGAGTTGTTCGTGAAGCTGGCGCGGATGCAGCCGACGGAGCCCGCGCAGCTGCCGCTCAAGGTGGTGATTCCGGGCTTCATCGTGAGCGAGCTGCGGACGGCTTTCCAGATGGGATTCCTGCTCCTGGTCCCGTTCATCCTGATCGATCTCGTGGTGGCGGTGGTGCTGATGAGCATGGGCATGATGATGATGCCCCCGATGACCATCGCCCTCCCCCTGAAGATCCTGCTGTTCGTGCTCGCCGACGGCTGGAACCTGGTCATCCGCTCCCTCATGCAGAGCTTCGGTTCCTGATCCGAACTTTCACCGCCCGCCCCGCCATGAACTCCGAATTTGCCATCGAACTGGTCAAGAACCTCATGTTTCAGACCGCGGCGGTGTCGTTCCCGTTCCTGGTCACCGCCATGGTGATCGGACTCGGGGTGAGTCTGTTCCAGGCGGTGACCAGCATCAGCGAGCAGACGCTTTCGTTCGTGCCCAAGGCGGTCGGCATGCTGGCCCTGCTTCTGGTCCTTCTCCCCTGGCTGGTCCGGACCCTGGTCGAGTTCACCACCGCCCTCATCGAGCGCATGCCCGAGATGGCCCGCTGACCGGCGGGCCGTTGCGGCCAAAGCCATGGGACCCGACGGCGTCATGTGGATGCTGGTTTTCCTCCGGGCCAGCGGTTTTCTCATCGTCCTTCCCCTGTTCTCCGCCACGAATCTCCCCCAGGTCCTGCGCGTCGCGCTGGCCGCGTTCCTCGCCTTCCTGATCTCCCCCTTCCTCCCCCCGTTCGCGGTCCGCCCCACAGGCATCGCGGATTGGATCGGACTGTTCCTGGTCGAGACAACGGCCGGTCTGGTCGTCGGATTCGTCACCCGCATGGTGTTCTACGTCTGTGATTTCGCGGGCCGGCTGATCACCAACGAACTCGGACTGAACTCGGCCTCCGTCTTCAACCCCGCCGCCGGCGAAAGCTCCCAGGCCCCGGGCATGATCCTGTTCTACTTCTCGATCACGGTGCTGATGTCCATGGACCTCCATCACTGGGTGCTGCTCGGCTTCCGCGACACCTACACGGTGTTGCCCATCGGCACCGCCCACCTGGGCGGCGCCCTGCTCGACAACCTGATCGGCCAGACCAGCCGCATGCTCGCCGTCGGCGTCCTCATGGCCGCACCGGTCATGGCCGGTTCGTTCATCGTCACCCTCGTCTTCTCCGTGCTCGGCCGCATCGTGCCCCAGATGAGCGCCTTCCTGGAGAGCTTCTCCGTGCGCGCCATCGGCGGCCTGGTCGTGTTCGGCCTCAGCCTCGATATCATGGCCCAACATCTGCTCAACTACCTGACGCGACTGCCGGACGACATCCTCCGGGTCGCCCAGTTCCTCGCCGCCCGGTGAAGGCCCTCCTCCCAGGCCGCGCCGGATCCCACGCATGAGCGAACACGGCGAAAAAACGGAGCAACCGACACAACGTCGGCTTGAGGATGCCCAAAAACGCGGCCAAATCGCCCGCAGCGCCGAGGTCCAGACCGTCCTTGTGCTCGTGGGAATTCTGTTCGGTCTGATGTTCTTCGGGCCTGAAACGTGGCGCCAGCTGTACACGGTGGTCCGGGCCGGCCTGGGACACCTCCACGAAACGCCGCTCACCGCCTCCTCGCTCCAGGGCTATGCCATCGATGGCGCCCTCGTGTTCCTTCGCTGCACCGGCCCGATCGTCCTGGCCGTGCTCGTGGCGGGACTGCTCGCCGGCGCGTTCCAAAGCCGCTTCCAGACAGCTTCCGAGGCCCTGGCCATGAACTGGGAACGACTCAGTCCTGTGGCCGGATTCCAACGCATCTTCTCCACCCGGGCCATCGTCCCCACCGTTGTCGTCCTCGCCAAACTGGCCGTCATCATCAGCCTCACCTACGGCACCGTCCGCGCCATCCTCGGCGATCCCATCTTCTTCAGCGTCGTGGGCATCGACCGGGTCGTTCAGTTCATGGGCGAATCCGGGCTCCGGATCCTCGCCCGGATCATCCTGGCGCTCGGGGTGATCGCCGCGGCGGACTATGGCTACCAGAGTTGGCGCCACTGGCAGGACCTCCTCATGACCAAGGAGGAAATCAAGGAGGAGATGAAAAGCCAGGAGGGCAATCCCCAGATCAAGGCCAACCGCCGCCGGATGCTCCGCTCCTCCGTCCGCAAAATGCTCCAGGACGTGCCCACCGCCGATGTGATCGTCACCAACCCGACCCGCATCGCCATTGCCCTGCGGTACGACCGGAAGACCATGAAGGCCCCCCGCCTGATCGCGAAGGGGATACGCCTCAACGCCGCCCGCATCCGCGAAGTCGCCACCCGGCACGGGGTCCCCATGATCGAAAACAAACCCCTCGCCCGGCTTCTTTTCAAGCACGGCAAGGTGGGTGGCGAGGTTCCTGCTCAGCTGTACCTGGCCGTGGCCGAGGTGCTCGCATGGGTCTACCGCACACATCCCTACCGCTTCTACGCCGCCGAAAACCGGGTTTCGGCAGCCGAACCGCGCCCAGCGGGTGGGCAAGTCTCGCCGACCGACCCGGCAGAACTTTCCCGTTCCGACGCCCCCTGATCCCCGGTCAGTCCACCGCCCGGCGGCTTGATCGGCTGTCGGTCCTCACCCTCTTCCGGCGACGTCGGCCCACGTTTCCGGCACCTCCGTTCCCGGCCCTCCAGCCATGGCAACCCTGAGTTCCCAGCTTCGTCTGCTCTTTCGCCACGGCGATCTCTGGCTGGTGGCCGGCCTCATCGGCACGGTCCTCCTGCTGATCCTGCCGATCCCGACCCTCCTGCTGGATTGTCTGCTGGCCCTCAGCATCGCCATCTCGCTGCTGATGCTCCTGGTCATCCTCTACGTCCGTCAGCCCTCCGAGTTCACCGGTTTCCCCACCCTCCTCCTGTTCGTCACCCTCTTCCGGCTGTCCCTCAACGTCGCCACCACCCGGCTCATCCTCCTCGACGGCGACGCCGGCCATATCATCGAAGCCTTCGGCAACTTCGTGGTCCGCGGCAACTACGTCGTCGGCCTGGTGATCTTCTTCATCCTGGTCCTCATCAACTTCATCGTCATCACCAAGGGCGCCGGCCGCATCGCCGAAGTCGCCGCCCGGTTCACCCTCGACGCCATGCCCGGCAAACAGATGGCCGTCGACGCCGAACTCAACGCCGGCCTCATCAACGAGGCCGAAGCCCGCACCCGCCGGCGCGCCGTCGAACAGGAGGCGGACTTCTACGGGGCCATGGATGGCGCCAGCAAATTCGTCCGCGGCGACGCCATCGCCGCCATCCTGATCACCCTGATCAACATCATCGGCGGCTTCGCCATCGGCATCGCCCAACGCGGCCTCTCCATGACCGACGCGCTCCAGCGCTACACCGTCCTGTCCATCGGCGACGGTCTGGTCTCCCAGATTCCCGCCCTGATCATCTCCACCGCAGCCGGTATTCTCGTCACCCGGGCCGCCTCCAAGCGGGACCTGGGACAGGAACTCGGCGCCCAGCTGCTCTCCTACCCGCGGGCCCTGGCCATCCTGGCCGGAGGCATGGGGGTCTTCGCCATCGTCCCCGGACTTCCCATGCTGCCGTTCCTCGTTCTCGCCGGGCTGTCGGGCGTGGCGGCCATCACCTTGCATCGGGAAGGGGTCACCGGCGGAGTCGGGGATGCCGCCCGCGCCGGAGCCGCCGCTGGCGCCACCGGCGGCCCGGGCGCCCGCGCCGGGGCAGGGGGAGGGGGAGGCGAGGCCGGTCAGGCCCCGGAAGCCAAACCCGCCGAAAAACTGGAGACCTTGCTCTCGCTCGACCCGCTCCAGATCGAACTCGGCTACGGCCTGGTCTCGCTCGCCGACAAACGGCGCGGAGGCGATCTGCTGGACCGCGTGACCGGGGTTCGCCGGACCTTCGCCCAGGAAGTGGGCGTCATCGTCCCGCCCATCCGCCTGCGCGACAACCTCCAGCTCGGCCCGAACGAATACCGGTTCATCCTCAAGGGAAACTCCGTCGCCCAGGGACAACTCCAACCCGGCTACTGGCTGGCCATGAACGCCACCAACAGCAAGGTCAACCTCAAGGGCCTCCCCACCGTCGAACCCGTCTTCGGCCTGCCCGCCACCTGGATCACCGAATCAGAACGGAAATCCGCCGAAATCGGAGGATTCACCCTCGTCGACGCCACCTCCGTGCTGGTCACCCACCTGAGCGAGATCGTGAAACGGCACTGCCACTCCCTGCTCAGCCGCCAGGACGTCCAGACCCTGCTCGACAACCTCAAACAAACCCACCCCACGGTCGTCAATGAACTGATCCCCGCCCAACTCAACGTCGGCCAGGTTCAGCGCATCCTCCAAAACCTTCTCGCCGAAGGCATTTCCATCCGAAATCTCGCCGGCATTCTCGAAAAGGTCAGCGACTACGCCGCGTTCACCAAGAACCCGGACGAACTTTCCGAACACGCCCGCCGCGCCCTCGGCGCCCAGATCGTGCGCACCTACCAGATGCCCAACGGCAGCGTCTGCGCCATCACCCTCGACCCCCGCCTCGAACAGGCCCTCGCCCAGAATCTGCGCCAGTCCCCCACCGAGGTGGCCCTGGTCATGGAACCCGGAATGGCCCGACATGTCGTCCAATGGCTCTCCAAATCCATCCAGCAGATGCTGGCCACCGGACATCCACCCTTGGTCATTTGCTCACCACAATTGCGGCTGGGGTTCAAACGCTTCTTCGACGCCACTTTCGCCGAACTCGCGGTCCTCTCCTACTCCGAGATCCCTCCGCGCGTGGAAGTCCAAAACGCGGCCGTCATCCCAGGCCTCGATTAAGGCCCCATGCCCAACGAATTCCCCACCTCCCAGGCCTCCCCGCACCCCTCCCGCGGGATCTCCTTCGTCGCCCCCGACATCAACGCCGCCATCAACGAGATCCGGGCCAAACTCGGATCCAACGCCGTCATTCTCGACATCCGCCGCGCCCCCGCCCGCGGCCTCGGTCGACTCTGGCAAAAGCCTCAGGTCGAAGTGGTTGCCTGTCTCCCCGAAACCGTAGGCGAACCGGACGCCTCAGCCGCGGAGCCCCGCCCGCGCCCCCCCCCCCCCCCCCCCCCCCCCCCCCCCCCCCCCCCCCCCCCCCCC
>CAYZAE010000008.1:0-21098 GCA_964476125.1 uncultured Verrucomicrobiota bacterium
TTTCAGGCGTCGCGGAGCGACCGAAGGATGGTAGCCGTGGGCAACGCCCACGGTTTGCTTGGGTTCTTGGTTTGGCGTCGCGGAGCGACGTACGACCCTTAAGGGAGGTCTAGGCGAATCAAAGGGTTCATGAGGAATTGAAGGCAAACGATCCCGGCGTCGCGCCGCGACGCACCCGAGACTCGCACCGGGTCCAGGGGCTGAAGCCCCTGGCTACCATCGTCCCGTCGCTCCGCGACTTCTGTGCGTGACGAAAATGGCCAATCTCCAGGGAATCCTTCCAGGATTCCTCGGCTGCCTCCTCCGTTGATTTCACTTTCGCGGCCTGTTTCCTGACCGAGCTTGCCCGGTTGCATAGGGTGCCCTGCCCGGCTTCACTTCTTTCTTTCACGTGAACCAGACCCTCAGTGCCGACTCTGCAGGCGATTCCGACTTGCCTGACCGGCCGTCGGGTTCGGCCGGGTCAAGGTCCGTGGCCGGGCATCCTCTGGCGTCCGGAGGCCAGGCCCGGAGCATTGGCCCTTACCGGTTGTTGGAGAAGATCGGCGAAGGCGGTTTTGGGGAGGTTTGGCGGGCGCAACAGGACGAGCCGGTGCGACGCCAGGTGGCACTCAAGATCATCAAGCCGGGCATGGACAGCCGACAGGTGGTGGCCCGGTTCGAGGCCGAGCGGCAGGCGCTGGCCATGATGGACCATCCGAACATCGCCAAAATCCTGGATGCAGGGACCACGGAATCGGTGATCGAGTCGGGGCCAGTGTCGGAGGCGCTGTCCGCGGTTTCCCCAAACCCCACCCCTCCCGGCCGTCCCTTTTTCGTGATGGAATTGGTGCGCGGTTCTCGCATCACGGATCACTGCGACCAGCAGCAACTGTCCGTTCCCGACCGTCTCCGGCTCTTCATCCTGGTCTGCAACGCCGTCCAGCACGCGCACCAGAAGGGCATCATCCACCGTGATCTCAAGCCGTCGAACATCCTGGTCACCCAGCCTGAGGGCGCCTTGTCCACGGGGGTGCCGAAGGTCATCGATTTCGGCATCGCGAAGGCGATGGAACAGGATCTCACCGACAAGACGTTCTTCACCCAGTTTGCGCAGTTCGTCGGAACCCCGGCCTACGTCAGTCCGGAACAGGCGGAGAGCCGGACGGGGGACATCGACACCCGGAGCGACATCTATTCGCTGGGAGTTTTGCTCTATGAGCTGCTGGTGGGCCGGACCCCGTTCGATGCGGCCACGCTGGTTCAGGGCGGCCTCGATTCGTTGCGGCGGACCATCCGCGACGAGGAGCCGGTTAAACCGTCGACCCGGCTGAAGGCGCTGACGGCCGAGGAACGGACCTCGACGGCGGAGCGGCGCCGGTCGGAGCCGGTGAGGCTGGGCCATGAACTGAGGGGGGATCTCGACTGGATTGTGCTGAAGTGCCTGGAGAAGGACCGTTCCCGGCGGTACGAGACGGCCAATGGTCTGGCGATGGACCTGCAGCGTTGTTTGGCCAACGAGCCGGTGGTTGCGCGTCCCCCTAGCAACGCGTATCGGATCTGGAAAACCTGGAAACGGAACAAGGTCCTCTTTGGCGCCGGTTTTACGGTGACCCTGGCGCTGGTGGTGGCCACGGGGGTGAGCACCTGGCAGGCGGCGCGGGCGACGCGATCCCGGAATGCCGCGGAGTCCCTGCTGTACGCGGCCAACATGAATCTGATGGGACAGGCCTGGGCCGCGAATGATCCGGGGCGTGTTCGGCAGCTGCTTGAGCAGACCGCGGATTTTCCAGGTCGGGGTTTCGAATGGCTTTACTGGCAGCGGCAGGTTCACCAGGAGGTCCTGACTTTCCGGGGTCATGTGGGACGTGTCTGGGCCGCCGACTTTTCCCCGGACGGCGCGAGAGTGGTCACGGCGAGTGACGACAAGACGGCCAAGGTCTGGGAAGTCGCGACGGGGCGCGTGGAGTTCACCCTGGGCGGTCACGGGGATTGGGTCCGGTCCGCGGCGTTTTCGCCCGATGGCCGGTGGATCGTGACGGGCAGCAAGGATTTCACCGCCCGGGTCTGGGATGCCGCCACCGGTTTGGAGGTCCGCCGGTTGCTGGGTCATCGTGCGGCCATTCGCACGGTGGCCTTTTCCGCGGATGGGCGCCGCGTGGTGACCGCCTGCCAGGACGGCACGGCGCGCACCTGGGAGACGGACTCGGGACGGTCGCTGGTCTCGTTTGTCGGGCATTCGAACTGGCTCTTCTCGGCGGTCTTTTCTCCCGATGGCCGGCGCATCGCGACGTCGGGCGATGATGGGACCGCCCGTGTCTGGGACGCGGCCGACGGCCGGGAGTTGCGGCGGCTGGAAGGACACCGGGGCAACGTGCGCACCGTGGCCTTTTCGCCGGACGGCCGGCAGGTGGTCACGGCCGGGCAGGATCGGACGGCCCGGATTTGGGAGGTGGAGAACGGAAGCCCCGGGCAGATCCTCTCCGGGCATTTGGCGAATGTGTTTTCGGCGGCGTATTCCCCGGATGGCCGGCACGTCGTGACGACCAGCGGAGACCAAACCGCCAGGATTTGGGAGGTCGCGAATGGCCGGGAGGTGAACCAGTTCAAGGGTCATGGGTCGGAGGTTTACACCGCCATCTTTTCCAGGGACGGGCGGCGGGTCCTGACCGCCAGCGAAGACAACACCAGCAGGATCTGGGACGTTCCGAGTCTGATTTCCGACCAGCCTGCCGAGCGCGACAGGAACGTTCTGGATTACGGGAAGATCGTCTACACGGTCGCCATCTCACTCGACTCCCGACAGATCGCCCTCGGGGGTCAGGGTGGTACGATCAAGGTCTGGTCGGCGGTCAGCGGCGATCTCCTGCAATCCTGGCCGAGCCACGAAACCGAGGTGCGGTCGCTGGCGTTCTCCCCGGACGGACGCCATCTCGCGGCGGGTCATGGGGATGGCAGCGTTCGCATCTGGGAGCCTTCCCTTGGACGACAGGTGCGTGTGTTCGAGGGGCACGTCGGAGGCGTCAACACGGTGGTGTTCTCCCCGGACGGCTCGCGCATTCTCACGGCGGGGGGTGAGGGAAGGATCAAGGTGCGCCGGGCGGAGGACGGCAGGGAGTTGCTCTCCATCCCGCCGAAACATCGCGAGGCGCACTCCGCCAGCTTTTCGCCGGACGGTCGCCGCATTGTGGGCGGATTTGAGACGGTGGTCATGGTTTGGCAGGCCGACACCGGCGTCGAGATCCTGACCTTGCCCAACGCGTCGCTGGCCCGTTCTGCGCGATTCTCGCCGGATGGACGATGGATTTTGGCGGCCGGCACCGACAAGACCGCCAGGCTTTGGGATGCGATCGAAGGAGATCCCCGGTTGGCACTCACCGGCCATGCCCGGGCCGTTTACGCGGCGAGCTTTTCGCCGGATGGGAAACGCATCGTCACCGCGGGTCAGGACGGCTTCGCCAGAGTCTGGGAGACCGCCTCGGGCAGGGAGTTGCTGAACCTGCGCGGCCATACCGCCGAGGTGACCTCGGCGGTGTTCTCGCCGGATGGCCGGAGCCTGGTCACCGGAAGCCTGGATGGCACGGCCCGGGTCTGGTCGGCCGAGCCACGCGGGCAGGCCGCCCCTCGGCGGGTGAGGGACCCCAAAGCGTCCAATCCGCCGAGCTTTAGCCTCAGTGGGCCGACTTTGGTGGACGGATCAACACCTCCTCCCCCAGGCCTCATCGCCCGATGGCTTCTGCTTGCACCCTTCCCGGTTTCCTCCGGAGACCCCCTGCAGGCCCTCGATGCCGAACAGCTTCCCGGTGAGGCGCTGCTCCACCCGCGCGCCCGGGACCACGTGGAGGCGGACGGGCGAAGCTATGTCTGGGAGCCGCTGAATCAGGCCTCTTTGCTCATGGATCTGAATTCGCTGGTTGGAAAAATTTCGTCCCCCAACAGCGTCGGCTACACCGTCTGCTATCTAGTCAACGAGACACCACGCCCGGGAGTGACTCTCAAGGTGGTCAGCGACGACGAGTGCAAGGTCTACCTGAACGGGAAGGTCGTTCACCGCTCGAATCCCCAGCGGAACTATGTCCTGGAGGAGGAGTCCGTGGACGGCCTTGAGCTGCCGGCCGGAACCAACACCCTCGTTCTCAAGATTGTGAACCGCATCGAGTACTGGCGGGCCTCGCTCCGTATGGTCGACGACCAGGGGCAGGAGATCCCCGGGGTGCGGGTGACGCTGGAACCGCCGCCGTGAGAACCGTGAAAAACTCGGGAGGCACCGTCCTCCCTGGCTCAACCTGGTTTTCTCTCCGCCGCGGGTGAGCGGTCGCGGAGGATCCAGGCTTTGATTCTGGCGAGCGTGCCGTCCGGGCGAACGGGCACCAGCAGGCCGTCCAACCACTGGCGCAGGTCCTGGGCGAGTTCACCGGCGTCGGCGTAACGGTCGAGCGGATTCCGTTCCATGGCCCGGTTGCAGAGAGCCATCAATCCGTGGAGCGGATGCACGGCCCGAAGAACGATCGGTGTCGGGGGACCGGCGCGGATGGCGTCGAGCACCTGTTTTGAAGAAGGACACGGGGTGCCCTCGAGGTAGGGTGCGTTCCCTGCGAGCAGTTCGTAGAGGATGGCTCCGAGCGAATAGACGTCCGAACGCGGGCCGAGCGACTCCGTTCGGCCCTGGGCCTGTTCGGGGGGCATGTAGGCGGGAGTCCCCAGCACCGTGCCATCGCGGGTGACGATGGGCGAGGCGTGGGGGGTGTCGGTGGAAAGCGGGGTCGATGCTGTGCCGGAGGCATCGTAAGGAACCGAGGCGGACGCGGGGCGGGGTTCCAGATCGTGGAGATCCTTTCTCCGACGGAAGCGCGCAAGGTCCCAGTCGATGACGTAGACCTCGCCCAGGTCGCCGACCAGGAGGGCGTCGGGATGGAGGTCCCGGTGGAGAATGCCGTGTTGATGCGCGTGGGCCACGGTCTCGCAGGCTTGCAGGAAGGCGCGGAGTACGCGGCTGATGTTCCAACCTTCCGCTTCTTCGTGGGCGAGGCGGACAACCTCGCTCAGACACCGTCCCCGCACCCGGCGCGTGGTGAAATAGAGGCGTCCTTTGGGATCGAGACCGAGTTCGTGGATGGGAACGATGCCGGGGTGTTCGAGTTGGGCCAGGATCTGGGCCTGCTCGATGAACCGTTCGACCCAGGCCGGGGGCAGTTCCTCCATGGGCAGGAAGGGATGATCCTCCGCGCCCATTCCGATCACCTTCATGGCGACGACCCGGTCCAGTTCACGATCCCGCACGGCGTAGGTGAGGCCCAATCCGGCCTGTTCGAACAGGCCTTCCACCCGGTACCGGCTGCCGCTCGGCCAGGTTTCCTCGCGGACGTCAAGGCGATGCCCGGGATCCGCCGGGTTGGGGGTGGGAGTGGGAGTGGGGGTGGGGGTGCGGACGGGGGCAGGGGGGTAATGCGGGCTGCCGTCGTGGGGCCGGCGCGCGGACAGGGCCATTTCGTGAAGCAACCGAAGTTCGTCGGCGTGCTGGGGGTGCTTCTGGCAGAGGGCTTCGAATCGGGACGGCGGGCTTCCGGCGAAACGTGTCGTAAATTCGGCGTACAGCTCCCCGGCGGTGGGCAACGCACGTTGAAGGCGGCAGGCCGGGCAGAGGCTTCCTTCGGTTCCCTTCCAGGGATTCCCGCAATGGGAGCAGTGGGGAATCATGGAGTACGGCGCAGGAATGGCAGGGCCCAATGGGTACTAACCCGTGCGCGGTCCGATGTTACAGATGGACGATGGTTTCTTGGGTGGTGCGGGATCAGCGACCGACCGCCCGCATGAGAAACCGGAGTTCATCGTCGATTTCGCCGGGGCCATCGACCGTGGCGGCGATGGCTTGCCGGAGGATCTCGCGGTAGCGCAGCCGGAACCGGTGGAAAATGACCCTCAGATTTACCGGGCTCAGATCAAAGCGGGTGCTCAGTTCGGCAAAGGGAACGGTGTCGGCCTCGGACCAGAGGTGGGCCAGGAGCTCCCGGAATAGGTCCGAGCGCCCGGCCGTACCCCACTCCGCCTCGAGGGCGCGCTGGGCCTGGTCCAGCAGCGTGAGCGCCCATTGCCGGGCATAGGCGGCCTCAGGCGATTCCGGAGCGACCGGGTCGTGGGCGGAGTCGGTCTCGGCCTGGAGGTTGTCGAGCGAGAGAACAATCCGGCCGCCGCCTCGTTTCTGGGCCGAGCGACGACGCCATTCGTTGTGCAGGAAATTCTCCAGCGATCGCACCAGGAAGGAGCGGAAGCGTCCCCGGGCCGGATCCGCGCGGAGGACCTGGTTCCGCTCCAGGAAATCCTCGAAGAACGCCTGGGTCATGTCCTTGGCCTCGTCGGCCGACACACCCTTGCGCTGGATGAACACGTACAACGGGTACCAGTAGGTCTGGCAAAGTCGCTCGAGCGCCTCCCGCCCTTCGTCGAGGCTCAAATCGCCGGCGGCGACCACCATGCTCCACTGGGTGGTCGCAAACACATTGGGAGAACCGGAGTGCGGATGGGAATCGGTCATGCCGTTGAGTGCGAGATAGAGCACCCTGCCCGGGTCTTGAACGCCATGCAATTCCGGGTCCAAAGGTCCGCTGGGCCGGCGGCGCCTGGAACGTTCCAGGGAATCGAGATGGGACGCGTGGACTGCGGCGACATGTCGCCGATTTGGATTCAACGCGGGCTGGGGAACCGACGTCGGTGGGCGCTCCGACATCGAGGAGGGACGGGGCGGCGAATCGAAAGCTGCGACGAGTCGCAGCACTCCAAACGATCGGCTGCCGACTCATCGGATCGATCATCCGGGAATGTGCCCTTTGGGCCGAAGCGAAGGCGCGGGGCCGATCGGGGAGGTATTCCAAGCCATCAGCGGTTCGATCGCGTCCGCGCGGTCGTCTTTCGAACCTTGCGCAAGCCGTCCAGCACGGCCCCGAGACGAACGAGGTCATCGATGGGCACCGCTCCCAGGCGCACCAGGAACCGACGGTGGGCCGGCACGGCGCGTCCGCCCACCAGCAGGGGGATCTCCGCCGGCAGGGCCTCGCGCAACAGCGTCAGTTCACCCTCCAACCGGGGGTCATCCTCGGGGTACACGAGACTCAGGGCGACGGCCTTCGCCTGGCATTGAAGGGCCGCTCCCGCGATTTCCGCCGCGGGCAGGCTGGCGCCGAGGTAGGTGACCTGCCAGCCGAGGTCCGCCGCCATCGCACTGACGATCAGCGCGCCCAGTTCATGGATCTGCCCCGCCGGTGTTGCCACCACCAGGACGGGTGCCTGAGCGAGTGACCCGAAGGGTCGGGCGGCATTCCCGAGAAAAACCCGGAGCGCAGCCGTCGCAAAATGCTCGTGGGCGGCCGTAATCACGCCATCGCGCCATGAATCACCGAGGGACTGAGCCAGGGGAGCGATGACCCGCTGGAGGAGTCCCAGGGCGCCGAGCTCCCTCGCCCCACGCTTGAGCGCTCCCTCCAGGGCAGGGGTGTCGAGGGCCTTGATCGCGGCGAGGCACTCGTCGACGAACGAAACGGTGGACTGCGCCACAGGCTTGGCGGGCTGGGCGGGCTGGGCGGGCTGGGCGGCGTCCCGCGCCGGGGCCGCCTTGGCGGCAAGCCGGCGCAGGTGGCCGGTCGGTAACTTCGCGATCTGGCCGATGCCATGCCCCCCCTGCGTCACCTGCCGCAGCAGAATCAGCCGCTCGATGTCCACCTGCCCATACAGGCGCCGGTTGGTGGCGGTGCGGGCCGGCTCCACGGCCGCATAACGCTGCTCCCAGATCCGAATGACGTGCGCGCTCAATCCGGTCAGGCGAGCCACCGTTCGAATGGGGTACTGGGCGTCGGCCATAATTTACACAAAACTTGCACAATCGTGCGTGAGCGGGCAAGGCCGGGCTTTTCCGCATACCGGGCAGGAGGCCGAAGAATTGAGGATTGAAGCGGAAAATCGCCGACTCCGGAGGGTGATTTGCGCCGGCTGAAACTTTCTTCGACAAAAATTGGACACGGCACAAATCTTCGACACTTTCTACACAGGTTCGCCTGGAGCCGGTGGTCCGGGGAACCTTGCTGAACCATGAAACTGTTCGTCCCCTCAGGCTCCGCGCTCGACCGGCATTCCGCCGGACCTCAGAGCGCGACCTGATCCGCGATGAACCTCGAAAACCAAAAATCCCCCTGAATCACTCAAGGAATAGAACCATGAAAATCGCTCGTATCGCTGCTGTGTTGTCCCTGATGGCCTCCGCGCTCACGTTTTCCGCCGCCCGTGCCAACGACGAGGCCGCGCATCCCGGCGACATCGTCGCCGTCGCTGCCGGCGCCGGGAAGTTCAACACCCTCGTCGCTGCCGTGAAGGCTGCGGGTCTGGTGGAGACGCTCCAGGGCAAGGGTCCGTTCACCGTTTTCGCGCCGACGGACGAGGCCTTCGCCAAGCTGCCGGAAGGCACTGTCGCTTCGTTGCTGAAGCCGGAGAACAAGGAGAAGCTGGTCGCCATTCTCACCTACCACGTCGTGCCCGGAAAGGTCATGGCCGCGGACGTGAAGACGATGAAGGCCAAGACGGTCAACGGAAAGGAACTGAGCCTCAAGGTTGAGGACGGCAAGGTGACGGTGGACGACGCGAAGGTCATCAAGACCGACATCGCCGCCAAGAACGGGGTCATCCACGTGATCGACTCCGTGATCCTTCCCAAGTAATCGGGTTGGTCGTCGGGGATCCAGGGGCGGAGGGCCATCAGGCCTTCCGCCCCTTTTATTTAAAGGCCAAGGATCAGGGTGAAGGAAGCGGCCGACACCGGCAGTCACGCTTCGCTTCGTCGAGCACCGCCCAGGGCCCGGCAGGCCAGCATCAATCCGAAGAGGGATGCAACCGTGCAGCCGGTGGAATCGCAGTCTGGAACGCCCTTGGGGCCGAGGACGAGGCTGACCTGGTTCAACGCGAAATCGACCAAGGGTGGAATCCCGGTGTCGCTGGAGGCTGTCACGGTGAACGAAATACGGGAGATCTCGGCGGTGTCCGACAGGAGTCCGAGAAACAGGGCGCTGCCATCCTGGGCGAAGGTGCTGTCCCCTTGCCGCGTGAAGGTGGCGAGCAGGGATCCCGACAGGCTGAAGGCCTGGATGGACGCGGTGAATGGCCCGGGAACCTGCGACTGAATCTGAGCGCCGCCGCCCCGGATCGGGCTCGCGAAATGCAGTGACAACGGTCCGGGCTCCAGGTCGGTCCAGACCAGGGCTTCGCCCGGGGTGAAGTTCCCGGTCCAGCCGTCCACGACAACATCCCCTTCGTCGACCCGAACGAGAGCCGTTCCGTTGGGCATGGCAAGGGTCACGCTGGCACCGCCCGCCGTCGCTATCGCGGAGGAACCCACGGCGTCGAAGGGTGCCCCGGCGGCGGACCAGTCCAGGAGATCGTCAGCGCCCAAATCCGTCCGTTGCTGAATGGGGACGACGAGGGCTTGAGCGGCGACCGACGAGGCGAGGAGGGTGAGACAGAGAGACAGGTGCGGGTTCATGGGAGGGGTGCGGACGTGGGTCAGGGACAAAGGGCGGGAGTGCTGAGGTTGGAGAATTGATCCTCCGCGATGACGAGGGCCGGGCCTTTGAACTGAAGCCGGGCGGCGAATCCAGCCTGCGCCCGGACCGAGGGCGGTTGGGAGGGGACGATTCGCAGGAACACGCGGTCATGGCTTGCGAACGGTCCTGCTCGGAATCCGCTCACCGAATCGACGACGTAGATGGCGGGCGAAGCGGTGGCGTTGTCCGAGGCGCTGAGGACGAGGATCTGTCCGGCCGAGGTGCGGGTGCAGGTGACTTCCGCCCGTGGGGGCAGATCGTCGATGGCGAAGCGCGCCAGCACGGGGTCGTGATCGCTCGTCTGGGAGGCGAACTCGGCGTTGACGTGAACGATGTCGACTTCGGCGGCAAGGTTGGCGGCCAGGACGTGGTCGAGAACCTGGGCATTGCCCTCGAACACGTAGGTGTACTGCTCCTCGGCGGGCAGAAGTTCGACGAGATTCGCCAGCCCGGCGTCCTTCAGCCGCCGCAGGGGAGCGGAGAATTGGAAATCGTTGAGATCGCCCAGGACGATCACCGAAGCCGCCGCATCGATGGCGAGGATGGAGCTGACGAAATCGCCGACCAGCGCCGCCTGCTGGAGCCGCTGTGTTTCCGACAGCAGGGCGGGGGGTTGGAACCGTCCGAAGAGAGGCTGGTCGCCTCCCTTGGAATTGAAGTGGTTCCCGATCACAAAAACCGTTCTGCCAGCGAACACGAACTCCCCAACCAACGGCTTGCGGCTGTTCGCAAAGGCGGGATCGGAAGGCGAGATTCGGCCGGGACTGGAGGAAAGCTCAGGCACGCCACCGGCATTCAGCACCTGGATGCCCGCGAGCGCCGAGCCGCCGGGGCGGTCCACAAACCGGACGTGGAGCGGATCGAAGAGGAACGCCACCCGGATATTGCCACCCGGTTGCCCCCCATCCTGGTCGTCCACCGGATTGATCTGTCGGTATTCGTATCGGGGTCCGCCGGCGGCGACCACCGCCTGGATGAGCGTTTCGAGCGTTTGACTGGCGTCCACGACCGGATCGTTGACGGGCCCGTTGTTGTCCTGCACTTCCTCGAGGTTGAGGATATTGGGGGAACGGAGGTGATGGACGATGAGGTTCGCCAGGGCCTGGAATTTGGCATCGCCACTGGCGGGGTGGAGGTTCTCGACGTTGAAGGTGGCGACCGTGAGATGGGCCGCGCCGGCCGTCAGGACCGTCGTTTCGGGGACCCGCGTGGATCCCAGGTTTGGGACGGGTTGGGTGAAGTAGAGTTTGTAGTTCCCGAAGCTGTAATCGAGCACGCCCACCACGGTCCCCAGGCGATCGCCTGCATGGGCCGGAGGCGTGATGCCGCCCAGCTCGTTGTCGATGATGATGCGTTCCGGATTGAAATCGGAGGACGTGACAAGGCTTCCCCCAGCTGGCGTACGCGAAGAGGCGTCCGCTCCCAAGTCCGCCAGGATCACCAGCTCACCGAACGTGTTCGGCGGCCCCGAGGCGAGGGGTTGGTTCACTTGGACCCGCATGCCCTCAAGGCTCTCGTAGAAATCGAGGCCGTCGTTCTCGGGGTCGAACACAGTGCCCGGGTTCTCAACATTCCCTGCGGCGGCGTCGTTCGAGATGGTCTGGTGGGGAATGATTCTTCCACCCCGGCCCATCACCACTGGGGCGGGGAGGGCTTGCCCGGAGGCAATCTGCACGATGCGGGGCGAAACGATTTCCGTGAGCGTGAGGTTCTCGTTGTCATTGCCCGGGCGAAATTCGATGACCGTGCCACTCACCAGCAGCGAGTCACCCACCGAGACGGTCGGGGGGACCTGGGTGAACACGAAGATTCCCTCGGACGTGGCCGGGTCCGCATCGGGAGCTGGATCCTGGAAGTAGAAGCCGTTGCTCCTCAGCACGGTCACAAGCCCGGGGACGTTGTCGACCGTTTGGCCTGCGAGCGGGGAAAGATGCGCAGTGCCTTGGATATCGCGAATGCGAAGTGGCCCGGGACCGAGGTCGTTGTCCGAGATGGCCACATCCAGACGGGCGACGATCAGGCCGTGATACGCTGGATCCGCCGAGGTCACGGTGTGCGTGATGGTTCCTGGGTGCGGTGTTGCTTCGACCAACAGGTCGTCGACCGCCCGCACATGGACGTCCTTGGGCGTGGTGGACGACAGGATGACATCGACCGACGGGGCGAAGGTGAGACCGTCGAGGCTGAGTTCGAGTTGTGCCACGGCCTGCGCCGAAATCGTGACCGGTGAGCTGGGAGTGGAGGTCAGCGCCAGGGTGTAGCGATCGGTCCCGCCGCCCTCGGCGGTGGTGGTCGATCCACCGGTTTGGGTGAGACTGATCCCCGGGGTTTCCGGGGAGTCCACGGTTCCTTCCAGGACAAAATCAGGTGCCGTGGGGGAGGAGGTGTCGCGGTCGAAGATATACCAGGTCCCGCCTGAGGTTCCCCCGGTCGCGGTCCGGTAGTTCACGATTCGAAACGTGACTGTCGTGCCGGCGGGAATGTTTTGGAGGCTGGGAAATCCTGAGAGATTGATGGATCCCAGCGCAGCGCCGCTGCTGGACGAGGAGGTGTAACCCAGGGATGCGACATCGAAAAAGGTGCCCGCGCCGACCTGGGCCTGGACGACACCATTGTCCGGGCCCGAACCGGATCGGCGATAATCGAACTTCGAAAGGGAGGTGAATGAGACGGTCTGGCCTGGATTCGGCGTGATGGAGAACGTCGCAACGTCACCGGCCTGGATCGCGTCGGCCGGCAGGCTTGAGGTCCATCCGTTTCCGCCCCAGGCGCGGTTGGCAGCGCTGCCCGAGGTCCCCACACCGCTGCCGCGGGTGAGACCGACAACGGTCACCTGGGGGGCTTGAACCGAAGGTGCCCAGGGTGACGGTCCGTAGCCCGTGAGGGGATTGGCATCCCATCCGGCGATGATCGCAGAAAAGGCATCGATTCCACGAAGGCTGAGGCAGGCAGCCATTCCAAGGGGCAGGTGACGGAGGTGTGGCATGGGTCCGGGCAGTTTCGTTCAAGCAACATCAATACCTGTCCTAATGACGGGAATGCGGCGAACAGGTGAAGACAAGGCAACCCCTGGACCAAGGTTCACCCGGCACGCGTCGCTTCTTCGCAATCGACGCCGACTGCTGATGTCAACATGGCGGGTACCGCTCGGGAGTGGGACCTCCCGAAGAAACCGGGCTCAAGCCCGGATCAGTCCGCATCCCAACCGGGTCATGGCTGCTTTCTGCGAATCAGTTCCTGGAGCACGGCCAGATCCTGAGGCTTCCGAGCCGGATCGAAGTCGACTCCCTCCTCCTCGGCGGCGAGCGCCTGACGGCGCGCCTCAAGGCGGTCTCCTTCTCCGGGCGTGATGGCCACGACATAAACCGCCACGCGGCTGACGCGATCCCGGATCGTGAGCAGGCCGTCCGTCACGGAGGACTCCACCCGCACGGCTCCATCGGCATCGATGCGGAACACCTCCTTCGGGCTGCGGAGAAAGGCGGGCAGCGGAAACCGGAACGAGACTTCGCGTGGCGGACCGAACCGGAAGACCTTCTCGTCCGGATCGGGTTGGTAATCGAGGTCGAGGGCGAACAGCAGCGCTCCGCGGGGTCCGGCCACCACGTCGAGATCCCAGTCCGGTCTGCCGTCGCGCAACACCCGCTCATGGCTCGTGGCGTCCCCGGTGAGATAGTAGTCCTCCAGCATCCGGATCTCCCGCCCCACCCGGGCCATGGGCTCGATGAGGTCCGGAAAGGCGACCAGGGATTTCAGGCTGGGATTGAACCAGTAAAGCGAGGTGATCCGGCTGGCGAGGGCGTGATACGCCTGGAGGCGCAATTCGTCGGGGGTCGGCGAACCGCGTTTCCGGCCCCCGTAACCGTTCCAGTCGTGGTGTGCCCCCTGCGACCAGTAGGCGATGGGGCGCGGCCGGTTCAACTCACGCAGTGATCGGGTCATGTCCCCGATGGTTTCCAGCGGTGCCCCCCAGCGGATCGCCGGGCCGCCCCAGCGCTCGTACTTCGACCACGCATCCGGGGACGGGGCGGTCACGCGGTAGGCGTCGTAGTGGGGGTAGTCCGACAACCCGGCATAGAACCGCCAGACCCGTTCCTCGCTGTGCGTGACGCTCGTGGGCAGACGGGTGCCTTGGTACGGAGCGAAGGCCCGCCAGACATCCATCGGCGGCACGGGCCGGCCGCCGCCGTACTGCGGTTCGCCGAGAAATTCGACCGCATGAATGCGCGGGAGGAGAGCCTCCGTGTCGTAACGGTCGAACGGCTGCAGGCGGTTCATGTATTTCAGGGGGTACTTCGCGAACAGCGGCGTGTCGGAATACCCGGGCACCTCCTGATGCATGCCGGCGTTCACATGCATCCGGCGGAGGGTCTTGAGATAGGGTTCGATGTGGAGCGTGTTGCTGCCGCCCAGCCCTTCCGCCACCCAGCCGCCCCCGATGTCGAACACTTCGCGCTTGAGACGCTGGTGTGCCCAGAGTGTCACGGGCTTTCCTACGGGCGTCGTGAGCCGCACTTCGATCGCCGCGTAGGTCAATGGAAGCAACCCCAGGCGCACGGTTGCGCCGCCCCGATCCTGGGCGGGAATCAGGCCGTCGGCGGGGAACCGTTCGAGCCGGTTGCTGATCCAGGGTTGCGGCAGCAGCGCCCGCCAGCTGGCGTTGTTTTCCGGCAGCCACAAACGGAAGGCGTCGATGCGCAGCGGTGCCTCGCCGTGGTTGGCCACATGGAAGACCAGGGTGTCGGGCCGGACATTCGTGGATGAGCCGAGGCAGGTCACCGCCGAGAGCCAGGCCGTGGGTGTCTCCAGGGCGACATTGGCACGGGAGACTTCCTTCTCGCCGGGAATCGCCACCGTCAGTTCGGCCTGGGTGTTCGTCCCCCAGGGGGCACGCTTGCCGTTCCAACTCCAGACTGTCAGGGCACCGGGCGGCAGCCGGAGGGGTTGGTCGGCCCAGGCCGGGGGCAGGTCGTGCCACGCCCATTCGTCGGTCTCCAGCAGCTCGGACGGTGTCCTGCCCCGCACGCGCACGTCGCAACTCGAGGGCAGGACGATCGCGTTCGGGGAATCATTCCGAAGAAAAACCTCCACGCGCGCGCCCAGGCTGAAGTCGGTCTTCTGCCGGTACCGCATCTCGGTCGATTGCACGTGCGGCACGACGTGGGTGCCTTCCAGGAACAGGCCGGCGGCGGAGGATAACATCTGTCCGGCAAGCAGGATCCCGAGAAGCAATGGGCCGCGCGTAGGACGGAGATCAGCCGGGAGTGGGGTGCGTTGCGAGGGCTTCATGGGGGAGGGAAGAGCTTTGTGCCGACTTCAGCAGGGAATCGCCGGGGGTGTTGTAGGGCTGATCCTAGCGGGGGCGTCTGGCGCCGACAACGGGGAGGTGGGCAGCCCGGTCCCCGCGTCACGGGCCGACGGCAATGCGGTTTGCACCACGAAGGCACGAAGGGAATGCGGGGTCGGAGGAAGGGGGGAATCAGGATCACCGGGAGAAGGAGGGTGTGGAGTGCGGCAGCCCTCTGCCGCTTTGGGATACCCGGGCGAAGGAGAAAGTGCGGAGTGGGACCGAGTCAGGCCGAAGCAGGGGTACCGCAAAGCGTGGGAGGGCGAGGGGGCGGTGGCGGAAAAGCGGCAGAGGGCTGCCGCACTCCACAAGCCAGATGCGCTCCTTCACGCGGCTTGTGTGCCACGGGCTGCCGGGCTCACCAGATCATCCGGATCACTCCCTTGCCGGGAAAGATGCCGCGGGCGCGCACCCGGACACTGTTCGGACCCGCAACCACGAGCTCGATGGAATGGCTGTAATCCAGATAGAGGATGTGTGTTCCCGGCACGGTACCCTCGCCGGAAGTGATCACCGAGCCGGGGGCGGGTTCCAATCCTAACCATTGGATATTGGGCCACAAATCCGTCCCCTCTCCGATTCCGATGTTGGCCAGGAGAGTGGCCTGGCCAAGGCCTCGTGAGAGGCCAGGGTAGAGGTCGTGGTTCTGGGTTCCCATCACCAGCACGGGCATGTCCAGGGGAAGGGGGATGGGCGGGGAGCTCTCGGCAGCCGCGAGGTCGTAGGGAATCGTGCGCGACCGAATCCCGCTGAAAGAGATCCATTCGGTGCCCGTGAAGCCCTCGAATTCGGTGCCGTTCCAGCGGACGGTGCCTGCCGCGGGAGTTGGATTGGAGGAGTTCCCAAGCACCGCGGCGCCGCCGACGTCGAGTCTTTCCCTGGGAGCTGCCGTGCCGAGGCCCAACCGGCCGTCGGAAGTGATCGACATCCGGCGCGTGGAGGCGGTGTAGAAGTCGAGGCCGTTCTGATTCGGACCCTGCGTCCGTGGGGAGGAGATCCCTTCACTCAGGCCACTGCCAAAGAGAATGCCGGGCGCGAGCGAGGAAGGGTTCTGATTCGCCCCATCCACCCACACGGCTGCGTCCGCCCGGACCTGGGAGGCAATCAGGCCCGGGATTTGCAGTGGGGAAGTCAGTTGGGTGGGGCCGATTGATCCCGGGGCGATTTTCGCGGCCGTGATCGCACCGTCGGCCACTGTCCCGGCGATCCGCGCGTAGGGGGCGGCGGACAGCGGCCGGTCGGGCGACAGCCTCTGGAAACCGTGCACGCCATCCTCGAACCAGATCCGCAACCGGACGTCGGGGTGGGCGAGAGCCTCGGTGGGAATGGCCGACATGCCGGGAACCTCGGTGTCCCCCAGGGGGACCGCGTAAAGTCCGCGCGTCACGGGAAGTGACACCGGTCTCTCCGGTTCACGACCCTCCTTGCTTGAGCCGTCGTTGCTCCAGTACGTCTCGAACACCATGTCCGGCGGAGGCGCGGAAAAGCCCAGGGTCACGGAGGGGCTTTAGCCACGCCCGGGGTTCACCACCTCCACGCCGGTGACAACCCCTCCCGCGACGAGGGCCCGGAGCACCGCATTCGAACCGCTCGCCGACGTGATGACGATGTTGGGGGGCGACGCGTAACCCCGACCCCCGTCGGTGACCTGCACTTCCGTGATGAATCCCGAATTCACCGACGCGGTCCCGCTTGCCGTGCGCGCCTGGTCGAGCCCGCCATTCACGAGCGCAAACTTGAATTGCCCTTCGCCATGGAAGGGCGTTCCTCCGACGGCGACTCTTCCCTGGTGATCGATCACCCCCGGGCCTGCTTCGCTTCGATTCGGCGCGAGGAGCGTTACGGACAGAGCAAGAAAGAGACTCGTTACCGAGAGGCGATGCGCTTGGGTGGATTTCATGAGCCGGCTCCCTGGATCTGGAGGAGACAAACAGCGCGTGGAAGCTAGGCAGGGGAGCCATAAGGACAAGAGCATTCCCTCGACTGAAGCAAGAGCGGGCGCGGGTGGGGGCCCTTGACGGGTTGGTTTTCCTCCGTACTGTGCGCGCCTTGATCGGCCTGCCGGAAACACGAGCATGTGCATGCCGGTCGCCATCGATACATTCTGGATGACCGGGGGATGTCGCGGTGGCGGCGGTGAGGCCGAATGGAGCGGAGGACGCTCCAGTGAAGTTGAATCAGCAATCATGTCATGCGTACCCATACCAAGGACACCCAGAAGCACCTCACTCCCCGGTTGGCGTGGAAGATCCTCACGGAGGGGAACCAGAGGTTCATCAGCAACCTCCGGCTCAACCGCAATTTCCTGCAACAGGTCAATGAAACCTCCGGAGACCAGTTTCCCTTCGCGGCCATCCTCAGCTGCATGGATTCCCGCACGTCGGCCGAGCTGATCTTTGATCAGGGTCTCGGAGACATCTTCAGCATCCGGATTGCCGGGAACGTTCTGAACGACGACATCCTCGGCTCGATGGAGTTCGCCTGTCAGGTGGCGGGATCGAAACTCATCGTGGTGCTGGGCCACTCCAGTTGCGGTGCGGTCAAGGGCGCCTGCAACCATGTCGAAATGGGCCATCTCACCGGGTTGCTGGAGAAGATCCAGCCCACCGTCGATCGCATGCAGCAGCGGCACGGAGAGGGCCTTTCCAAGGACGATTTCGTCCAGGCAGTGGCCCTTGAGAATGTCCTGCACACCATGGCCGAGATTGAGGGTCGCAGTTCCATCCTTCGGCACCTGCTGAGGGAGGGGAAGATCGGTATTGTGGGGGCTTTCTACAGCGTGGAAGAGGGAACCGTGACGACCCTGCGGGAGACCTTCCATGATGCTCCGTTAGAGCTGACTTAGAGATTGCCTGGGCGGGAAACAAAAACGGGGACCGGTCTGGCCGGTCCCCGTCGTGTATCGAAGGAGTTTTGGTTCCTGATCGATCCTTCAGTTATCTCCGGGAGCGATAGTACTTTTGCGGACCGGTGGTCGGGATGTTGGCGGGGCTGGTGCCGTTGACGGCTGTCCAGGGACCGGTGGGGTGATCTGCGGCTTCAAGGGACCCCTCGAAGACGATCTGCACGTTGGCGCCGGAACGGGTCAGGCTGATTTTGGGAGCCGCGGCCGGGAGGGTTCCGGGGCCGCTGGTGAAGCTCGCGGCCACCTGGGCCGGGGTGAGGGCACCGCTGTAGAGGCGGAGCTCGTTGTATTTCCCGTTGTAGTACGGATCCGCCCACTGCGATTTGCCGAGCCAGAGGTTGTTCTCCGTGCCCTTGAAGTCGGAGAGTTTCCGGGGTGCGGGTCCGGAGGCGACAAGCGTGCCGTTGGTGTACAGACGCGAGGTGTTTCCGGTGAAGCTGTAGGTGATGACGATGTGCTCCTGCTCGCCGACCGGATTGGCACCGGGATGGTTGAGGGTCGCGACGTCGCCGCCATCCGGGAAGTTCGCCACGAACCGCGGGAAGCCCTGGGCGGTTTTCGGCGTGTAGAAGAAGTAATCCACGCCGCCGCCCTGTTCATTCTCGCCTCCGGTGCTGGAGCCGAAATCGAACAAACGCGACCAGTTCGGGCCGCCGTTGTAGGTCGCCCAGATTTCGATGGTGCCATTGTCTCCCAGCCCGGTGAGCAGACCGTTGGGCAGGTCCACGAACGTTCCGTCGGTTCCATCCAGCGTCAGGCTGCCGCCACCAAAGGTGCCGGCGCCATTCACGGTCCCGTGTGCGTTACCGACGCTGTCGGTGACCTGGGTGCCCGAGGTTTCGTTGAAGCTGTACCGGTGCTTGAGCGCGATGGTGTCGCTGACCACCGAGAGCACCGCGGGGGAGCTGGTCACAGTGCCGCCGTTGTTGGTGACCTTGACGGTGAAGGACGCGCCGTTGTCGGCCGAGGTGACACCCGTGAGGTTGTAGTTGGGGGAGGTGGCACCGTCGATCGGGCTGTTGTTACGCATCCACTGGAAGGTCATGGGCGTGGAGCCGCGCGCTGACACGCTGAAGGTTGCGTTGAGCGTTTCCGGAACCGTGACGTTTGCCGGATGCGTCGCGATGGTCACCGGGATGTCGCGGTCGTTGATCAGGTCCGCCCCGGCCAGGTAATCGCCGAGGACCTGGCCCGGAGTCAGGACATAGTTGTAGAAGCGGGCTTCGTCGTATTCACCTTGCGTGTTGCGATCGCCGGACCAGTTCGACCGGCCGAGCCAGACGTTCACGTCGTTGAGATCGCTCATCGGGTCGTCCGTGGTCAGGCCGCCCTTGGCCTCGCCGTCCTCATAAAGGCGGACGGCCCCGGTCTTTTCATCCCAGGTCACGACGACATGGACGTCCCGTCCGAAGCTCCGGGTCGGGGAGTCGAAGGTGGCGATGCCGCCGCCCGCAGGATCCTCGTTGCGGAGCTCCAGCCGGCGGTTGTTGACGTCATCCCCGATCTGCGCCGAGTACTCGAAGTAATCCAGTCCCGTCCCGCCACCGCCCGGGCCCTGGACTTCACCGGAGCCGTCGTCGGAGGTGGACGATCCGAAGTCGAAGATGCGCGACCACGTTTGGGCACCATTGATGCGGAACCAGGTTTCAAACGTGAAACCGCCGCTGCCGCCCTTGTTGGTGCTGTTGATGGACACCAGACCGTTCGGCAGATCGAGGTAGGCCGCGCTGGTTGACGGACCGCCGTCCAACCTCAGTCGGCTGCCCGTCAGGGCGGCGCCGGAATCACCCTGGATCACCCCATCGGCGGTCCCGACGCTGTCCTTGACCTTGCCCCCGACGGCATTGGCCACGGCGGCGTCGCTGAACGAGTACCGGTGGACCGGGCCTCTGTTCAGACGTTCGGCGACGGGGGGTGCGGGGGGTTGGGGATCGGAGAAGGCGGCCTTCTCGAGTTCGTAGTTCGCCGCCACCTGGGCACCGGTCAGGGTGCCGTCGTGGATGCGGACTTTGGCGATCGCGCCGGTGTATCGCAGGCCTCCGGTGACCGTGGTTCCATCACCATCCAGCTGGGCGCCGATGAGAATGGAGGTATCCGGGTGGGTGTTGAGCCGGCCAGTGTCCAGGATTTCTCCGTTCGCCAGCTTGCCGTTGGCATAGACGCGGCTGGTGTGCGTGGTCGGATCGAAGGTGTAGACGAGGTGATGCCACTTGTTCGGGGCCGGATTGCCGCCGTCGTTGCTCCAACCCAGGTCCGGTCCATCGCCACCCCAGTGCCCGACCGCACCCCAGCGGAAATCGGAACCGTAACCGAACGAGACGTTGGAGCCGTCCGGCCCGCCGCGCTTGCCCCAGGAAACCAGGGTCTCTTCACCGGCGACCTCCGGGTTGATGGTCCACACTTCGATCGAACGCGACGGATCCTCCCCCACCAGGCCGGCGGGTGGAGGCACGATCGTTCCGCCCACGGCGGTGACCAGTTGGAGGAAGTCGCCGCCATCGAAGCGGATGCCTTTCGTGCCACCCACCACGGCGACGGCGGGAATCGCGGTCTCCGGTCCGGTGGCGGCGAAAACACCGCCCAGGGTGCCGTTGTTCTTGATGCTCGGGAGTGCGCCCTCGGACAGCTGGGTGGCGTCCACGTCCACCAGCAGGTCGCCGGCTTTCTGGACCTGGGCCAACGCTGAGCTGGACAGCAATCCGGCAGCGAGCAAGGCCGACCGGAGAGTCGCCGCGGCGACCCCACCGGACGGTGCGGGCTTTAGATAATTTGGGTTCATGATGTCGATTCGGAGTCTGCGCAATTCAACGCCACGGAGGCACAGCCCGGCCTTCGGGCTGACACCAAAACGTGGGACTATTGGAATCCTGCGTTGTGGCCCAGGAATGCGTCAACGTTGGAAACCGATCGATTCGGTCGGGAGGGGGGAGCACCCGACTCTGGCTCCGGCGGGGTTGGCGCGCGGATAAGGGGACAGGCCTTTGGTCCGGGAGACTCGCCCCCCCCGGGGGGGGCGGTTCCTCGGTCGCGCCCCAACTGGGGGACAGGCTTTGGGTCGGCGTTGGGTCGGGATGGAGCCGAAGGAACGGAAGACCTGTCCCCCAGTTGGACCCGACCTTCGGAGGGGGAGGATCCGGACCCGGGCTAGGTCGCCGAGGGGAACGGCAGGGGTCGGCGCGCGGATAGGGGGACAGGTCTTTGGTCCGGGAGACTCGCCCCCCCCGGGGGGGTCGGTTCCTCGGTCGCGCCCCAACTGGGGGACAGGCTTTGGGTCGGCGTTGGGTCG
>CAYZAE010000008.1:21198-52391 GCA_964476125.1 uncultured Verrucomicrobiota bacterium
CCAACTGGGGGACAGGCTTTGGTTGGCATTGGGTCGGGAAGGAGCCGAAGGAACGGAAGACCAGAAACGAGGAACGGAAGACCTGTCCCCCTGTTGGATCGTTCCTCTGTTGGCGCGGGGGTTGTTGAGGGGGGGGCGGCGTGGTTAGGCTCTTTTGCATGCCCATCCGCAAGATTCTCGTCCTGGGAGCCGGGAGCGCGGGGTTGATGGCGGCGGTGACGTTGAAGCGCCGTTTGCCGCACCTCGAGGTCACCGTGCTGCGCAGCCCCGAACTGGGGGTGATCGGGGTGGGGGAGGGGACGACCCCCGCGTTTCCGCGGCATTTCTTCGACTACCTCAAGCTGAAGCCGCAGCAGTTTTATGATCAGGCCGAGCCGACGTGGAAGCTGGGGGTCCGGTTCGATTGGGGGCGCCACCCATTTTTCTACACGTTCGCGCATGAGCTTTCGCAGCGGCTTCCGGAACTGGCGCGGAACAATGGCTTCTATTTTTCCGGGGAGAATCCGGTGTCCGGCCAGGTCTCGGCGTTCATGGCCCGGGACAAGGCCTTTTTGCGGCGGCCGGATGGAGGACTTCAGATTCACAAGAACCACGCCTACCACATCGAGAACCGGAAGTTGGTGGGCTGGCTCGAGGATCTGGCGCGCGTGCTGGGGGTGCGCATCGTCGATGCCCTGGTGACGGCCGAGACCGGCCCGGAAGGGGTCGGGGCGCTGGTGACCGAGACCGGGGAACGGCATTCGGCGGATTTGTACCTGGACGCCTCGGGGTTCCGGTCGGAACTGCTTGGCCGCACGCTGGCGGAGCCTTTTCGCTCCTTCGGGGACGCCCTGTATTGCGATCGCGCGGTGATCGGGGGGTGGGCCCGGACGGACGAACCGATCCGGCCGTATACGGTGGCGGAGACGATGGACGCGGGATGGTGCTGGCAGATCGAGCACGAGTCCTGGATCAACCGGGGTTATGTCTATGGCTCGGCGTTTCTCGATGACGCCGCGGCCCTGGCGGAATTCCTGCGCAAGAATCCCAAGGTGTCGAACGAACCCCGGCTGGTGAAGTTCCGCTCGGGCCGGTACGCGCGGAACTGGGTGGGGAACGTGGTGGGAATCGGTAACTCGGTGGGGTTCGTGGAACCGCTGGAGGCGACGGCGCTTCAGCTGATCTGCGTCCAGTCGAGCACCCTGGCGGATTCGCTGTTGGACAGCCTTGGGGAACCGACGCCGTCGCTGGTGGAGCTCTACAACCGGTTCAACGGCCAGGCCTGGGATGACATCCGGGATTTCCTGGCCGTCCATTACAAATTCAACACCCGCGTCGATTCACCCTTCTGGCAGGCCTGCCGCCACGACACGAAACTCCATGGCGCGGAGTTCCTCGTCGATTTCTACCGGGAGAACGGACCGTCGCTGGTGGCCGGGGCCCAGCTCCTGCATGCCTCGAATTCATTCGGTATGGACGGTTACCTGACCCTTCTGCTCGGACAGGGGGTGCCGCACGCCAAGCACTATGCCCCGACCGATGCGGAGGCGGTTTTCTGGAAGCGGAAGCGGGCGCTGTGGGACGCCGAGGCGGCGCGCGCGGTCACGGTGAAGGAGGGCCTGGCGCTGGTTCGTCGATCGGGGGACAAATGGGCCTGATGCCGAACCCGAAGCTCCGTCGCACCTTTCTGGCGTCCGCCTTCGTGGCCCTCGCCGGAATTGGAACCGGATGCGGTCCGGCCCCGGAACCGGGGGGAAACTCCGCGCGACCCAAGGTCGGAACCGCATCTGTCGCGCGGGCGGATTGGTTCGAGAACATCACCGGGCGAACGGGAGTGCGGTTCCTGCACCAGGCCGGGACGAACTTCTTCATGCCGGACCAGGTGGGGTCGGGGATCGTGGTGTTCGATTACGATCGCGACGGCCGATTGGACCTCTACTTCGTGCAGAATGCGGCCACCCACGCCCCGGCCGGCAACGCCCTGTTTCACCAGGAGGCGGGAGGCGGTTTCCGCGATGTCTCGGTTGGTTCCGGGGCGGACCTGCGCGGCCCGGGCATGGGGGCGATCGCGGGGGACCTCAACAACGACGGACTTCCGGATTTGGTGGTGACCGAGTACGGCGCGACCCGGCTTCTGCTCAACCGGGGCGGCGGACACTTCGAGGCGCAGCCACGGTCCTCGGGCGTGGACAATCCGCGATGGGCGGCCCCGGCCAGCTTCCTCGACTACGACCGGGATGGCTGGCTGGACCTGGTGGTTGGTAACTACGTCGATTACGACCCGACCCAGGTTTGCCACGACGTGCAGGGGCGCCGGGATTTTTGTGCGCCGGCGGCCTTTGCCCCGACCGTGACGCGGCTTTGGCGGAATGTGACCGGCACGCCGGGAGCGGCGCCGAGGTTCGAGGAGGTGACCGAGCGCAGCGGGTTGACGAAGTCGCCTGGCGTGGCGCTGGGGCTGGTTTGCGCGGACTTCGACGGTGACGGCTGGCCCGACATTTTCTGTGCCGACGACGGCCGGCCCAACCGGTTGTTCGTGAACCGGCGCGACGGGACCTTCGGGGAGGAGGCGGTGGCGCGGGGGCTGGCGTTGGACGCCATGGGACGGACGGCGGCGAACATGGGGGTGGCGTTTGCGGATGTGGATCGCGACGGGCTGGGGGATCTCTTCGTCACGCACCTGACGGAGGAGTTTCACTCCCTGTTTCGACAGGATCGGCGGGGCCTGTTCGTGGACGCGGTGGCCCAGGCCGGTTTGCAGAACCAGGGCTGGCGAGGGACCGGCTTCGGCACGGTGATCGCCGATTTTGATCTCGATGGGCATCCGGACCTCGGTTTCGTGAATGGCATGGTGCGGCGCTTCCTGCCCGCGCAATCCCCGGTGCTCGAAGGGGTCTCGCCCTGGTGGGCGGCCTACGCCCAGCGAGCGCAGTTGTTCGCCGGGGAGGGAGGCGGGAAGTTCCGGGAAGTCACCGCGGCGAATCCCGCGTTTTGCGGACAGTCCATGGTGGGTCGGAGTCTGGCCGTGGCGGATCTCGACGAGGACGGGGCACCGGACCTGATCGTGGGGAACACAGGCGGGCCGGTGCAGATTTACCGGAACGTCGCCGCCCGCCGGGGTCACTGGCTGGCCCTTCGCCTCATTGATCCGGCCGCCGGAGGACGGGATGCGATCGGGGCCGAGGCCGTGGTGGTGGGGGCGAGGGGTGGTGCCGTGCTTCCGACGTCGGTGTCCGCGTCGCGCTGGTGGGCGGTGCTGCAGCCGTCCACGAGTTATCTGGTTTCCAACGAACCCCGCCTGCGCTTCGGACTTGGCGACGTGAGCGCCGTGGACGCCATCGAGGTGCGATGGCCCGACGGTTCGAAGGAGGAGTTTCCTGGTGGGGCCGTCGACCGGTTGCTTGAGCTTTCCAAGGGCTCGGGAAAGAGACTGCCGTGAAGTCCGAGACGCCGGCCTTTCCCTCCGCGGTGGGTGCTGCGCCTGCGGCGGTCTGTCCGCCGTGGCGCGTCCGGTGGATTGTCGCCGCGCTCGCGATGTTCCTGGTCGGTTGTTCGCGCTCGACCCCGCCGGAACCTCCCCGGGTGGCGGTGGAAGGTCTGGATCACGCGCTGGCTGTCCTCCTCCAGAACCAGCGCAGCAACGTCGTGGCCCAGCCCGCTTCCGGTCGTGCCTGGGGTGCCCTCGGTCAGGCCTTTGATGCCGCGGATTTTTCGGCCGAGGCTCGGACCTGTTACGTGCGTGCGGCCGCATTTGAGCCTTTGGAACCGCGCTGGCCCCATTTGCTGGGATTGCGGTTGCTCCAGGACGATTTCGACGCCGCGGTCGTCCAACTCAATCGTGCGGTGGAGTTGGTGGGAACGAACTCGGATGCGCCCCGTCTGAGACTCGCCCAGGCCCTGGTGGAACGGGGCCGCCTGGCGGAGGCGACCCTGCCCCTTCAGGCGTTGCTGGATCTCCAGCCTGATCATCCCGCCGCCCGGCTGGAAATGGCGCGCCTCCGGCTGGGACGCGGGGAACTGGAGGGACTTCCGGCCTGGCTGGGGCCGTGTCTGACCAACTTGCACACCGCGCGTGCGGCGGGATTGCTGCTCAGCCAGGTCCGGGCCCGGCAGGGACAGACGGAGTTGGCGACCGAACTGGCGCGGAGGGCTTCCGCACTTCCCAAGCCGTATGACTGGCCGGATCCGTTTCTCCGTGAAGTGCAGGCTCTGCGTGGCGATCGACAGTTCCTGGCGGAGAAGGTGCAGTCCCTGGCGGCGCAGCGTCGTTACGAGGAGGCGGAGACCGCGCTGAAGGAGCTCCTGTCCCGGGCGCCGGAGGATCCGGAGAGCCTGTTGCTGGCGGGTCGGCTGCTGCTTGAGCAACGCAAGTGTCCGGAAGCGGAGGCCCGTCTCCGGGAACATCTCCGGGTGGCTCCTGATTCATTGAATGGCCTGACCCAGCTGGGCCTTGCGTTGCTCTGCCAGCAGCGCTGGACCAACGCCGCTGCGGTCCTGGAGCAGGCGTTGCAGCGGAAACCCGACTTCGCCCAGGCCCACGCCAACCTGGGCCTCGCCCGCTCCCGGACCGGGGACGGTGCCGGGGCGATCCGGGCCTATGAGGAAGCGCTCCGGTGCAGTCCGGGCGATCCCGGATATCACGTTGCGCTCGCCGAGGAACTTCTCCGGGCCGGCCGTTCTGCGGAGGCCGTTTCCCATCTCGAACGGGCGCTGGCGCTGGATCCGCGCAACGCGCGCGCCCGCGCGTTGAGGGAACGGATGGGCGCACGCTAGGGGGGATGGCTGGAGTGCCTTCTTCGCAATCACCGTTGGTGCTGTCCGTGTGACGAATCGGAGTGCCCGGTGAACTCCCGGAGGCGCTGCCGTTAAGAATCCGCGATCGGGCGATCGGAGTTTGGCGGGACCGCCTTGCATCGACTACAGGCGAGGTCGTGCATGCGTTCCCGGGGTGGAGCGAGGCGGCCCGGCGTTTCCTCCACCGGGCGCTTCATCCCGGTGAACGTGGCGCTTCAGAACCCAGCAAGCCCACGACCTCCCGATCATGATCGCGAAGATGCCAAGCCGTTCGAGAACACTCCTGCCCCAACGCCTTTCAGCCCACCGAGGGATCGCGGTCTCGATTTTCCTTCTGAGTTCGATGGTCCCCCATGCGGGGGTCAGCCAGGTGTCTCCCTTCCGAACGGTCACCTTCCAGCAGGGCGTGGGGGGGTACGAGTCCACCGTCCAGTTCCGCATGCGCGCCAATGGGGTGACGGAAAACGGACGCGACCTCACGCAGTACTATCTCGATGGCAGTCCGTTCGCCAACGAGGCGGACGACACGGTGGATGTCGTGCGGTTTGGTGACGTGTTCGGCGCGGGCGCGAACCAGGTGCCTCCCGGGGCGACGATCCTGGATGCGCAGTTGGTTTACTCGACCGGCGATGCCGCCGACGCGGTTTCGGGTGGGCCGTATCAACTGGGGCGGCTTCTCGAGGAATTGCCGGAGGGAGCGATCTACACCGATTATCCTTTGGATTCCCAGGCCCGACGTTCCGTGCGCGCGCTGACTGCGGAGCCCTGGCTGGCCGCAGCGGCTTCCGTCCAGGCGCAGGAGGTCATTTCCATCGACATCACGGAGGTGGTTCAGGCGTGGTCGTCGGGAGCCCCGAATCACGGAGTGGTCACCTTCGCCAACGACACGACGGACGGCTGGCAGGTGAGCACCATAAGCCATCCTGAGCTCACCAAGCGCCCCAAGCTGGCGGTCAGGTTCATTCCCGGCACGCTGCGGAGGATTGAGTTTCCGGCCAATCTGGTTGCGCTGGTGCGTACCAACGGAGTCGTCGAGGACCCGGCTCTTCGGGTGACCGCGATGATGGCGAACCCGCCGGCGGATCCGATCGGTCTTTTGCTCCGGTTCGACGGAGTCTTCGGCACCAACGCGTCACAGGTGAGCTCCCAGGAGCGCGTGGTCGGCGCCAAGCTGGGTTTGCAGACCGCGGGATCGCCGGACTTTGCCGCGGCCGCCGACAGCGCGAGCCCATTCACGGTGCATCAGGTGCTGGCCGAGTGGGGCGTGGGAGCGGAGTTCGGGACGAACGGCTTGACGGTGGCGGAGGGCGATATCGCCGTCGCAGACGACGAACTCGTGGGCATGGGCGAGTGGACCCGCGCGACGGCGGAGGTGACGTCCATCCTTTCGCGCTGGCAGGCCGGCCAGCCGAACCGTGGCATCCACGTGAAGCCCGGGGGCGGCAATGGATGGGAAGTCTTCCTGAATGGAACCACGAACGCTGCCTGGCGCCCGATGCTGCGGCTCTGGACGATTCCCTACACCGGCAATCCCACCGCGGCGATTGGGGCCAGCCGGACGCAGGGCGAAGCGCCGCTGGCTGTGTCCTTCGACGCCTCGGGTTCCGCGGATCCGGACGGAACCGCGTTGACCTACGAATGGACTTTCGGGGACGGAACCCAGGCAACCGGGGTGCGGGTCGAGCATACCTTCGAGCGGGCGGGCGTGTATGACGTGTCGTTGAAGGTGACGGACGCGGAGGGAAAGCAGGGGCAGGCGCTGACCGCTATCCGGGCGTTGGGCGCGCCGGTTGTGCGTTGGACGACCAGTCGCCTCGACGGACCTGAACCGCTGCGAATCACCGCTTCGGCGGAAGGTTCGCTCGATCCTGATGGGGGTGGCGTCGAGATTGCCTGGGATTTTGGCGACGGATCGAAAGCAGTGGGCGGGACGGTTTCCCACGCCTATCAGCGCGGGGGAACATTTCCCCTGGTTCTGACGGTGACCGACGACGAGGGGGGGAAAGCTTCCGTCACCAACACGGTCCACGTGCGGGAGACGACCGTGGAAACCCGGGTGTTCCAGGAAGGCCGAGGGGCTTACGCGGGAACCTTCGAGCGCCGCGTGCAGGCCAACGGATTCGCCCAGATGGGCCGGGACGTTCCCGAGTATTACCTCGACGGACGCCCCCAGACCGCCGCGCAGGCAACGAATGACACCTGTGAGCTGATCCGGTTCGATGGAATGATTGGCACGCAGTCGGGTCAGATTCCGCCCAAGGCAAAGGTGGTGCGCGCCAACCTGACGTTTCACTCGGGCACCGACGTCAATGCCAACACCGACGGCCCTTACGTGATCGGTTTTCTAACCAAGCCCGTCGGCGCGACGACCCTCTACGCCGATCTCGACAGTGGCAGTGGCTTGCCCGATGAGGCCGGCCCGCGCGGCTCGGTCGAACCGCTGCGACTGGCGGGCTATGCGGACATCGCCGTGCAGGAGGTGGTCACCGCGGACATCACTCCGTTTGTTCAGCGCTGGGTCGATGGCGAGCCGAACCTGGGTGTCGCGATTTTCACGGACGACACCACGGACGGTTGGCAGATCAGCACGATCGGGCATCCTGAGATCGCCCGACGTCCGAGGCTGGAGGTCGATTTCACGGTCGGAGACGTGCTGGTGCGCAAGTTCCCGCTCGTGCGTTCCGCGATCGCGGCGAAGGTTGCGGAGACTCTGGACGGCAGTGCGTTGGATGCGTCGTTCCTGGATGGTGGTGCGGATGCGGACTTCAAGGAGGGCCTGTTCCTGTTCGAGAACGTCTTCGGGACTGGATCGGGGAAGGTGGCGGCCGATGAGACGGTGCTCGCAGCGCGGTTTGTGGTCCGCACGGGAGGTTTGCCGGAGTCCAGTGCGGATGCTGATTCCGACGATCCCTATTCCGTGCACGCGATTCTCCGTCCCTGGGACGTGAGCACCAACTACGGCACCAACGGCCTTTTGACGGCGGCCGGGGATATTGGGCCTGCTCTGGGTGCGTTTCTCGGAATGGGTGAGCGCACGTGGTCCGCGGTGGACATCCTTCCCCTGGTGTTGGACTGGGGGACCGGTGCGGCGAACCACGGAATCAACGTGAAGCCCCAGGGTTCGGATGGATGGCAGATTCACTGGGGAGCCACAGGAGACACGGCGCGGCTGCCCGTGATCGAGGTTTTCTCGGAGAAGACGCGATCCCAGCCGGTCGAGATTCGAATCATCGGGCATCGAATGACAACGGCCCGTCAATTCGCCCTGAGTTGGACGGCGTCCCCCGGGTCCAGTTATCGCGTGGAGACAACCTCTGACTTTCGTGCCTGGACGGCCGTGGGATCGCCTGTGGTGGCGACGGGGACGACCGCTGAGCTGCTGATCCCCACCGGGGACGCAGGGACGGGTGCCGGATTCTATCGCGTGACCGCCATGGGTTCGTCGACCGAGCAATGATCCCGCAGCGGGAAAAGGCCCCTGATGAGAACCATTAAGCCGCCGGGAGCAGGCGCGGCGGGGAGGAGGGCTGGGGTGGATTCGCGGCGGGTCTCCGTGAGCCGAGGTCCCCTGGGATTTACGCTGATCGAACTCCTCGTGGTCATCGCGATCATTGCGATCCTGGCCAGCATGCTGCTTCCTGCCCTGGGCAAGGCCAAGGCCAAGGCGCACCAGATCGCGTGTCGCAGCAACCAGCGTCAGATCCAGCTGGCTTGGTTCATGTACGCGGACGACAACGACGGGCGGGGACATCCGAGACGCAACTGGATGCGATGGATCCGGGACGGCGGCGATTTCAGCCGGCCGATGCCGACCCGGGATAACCTGATCGAACCCGGTCACCCGAACGCGTACTGGGGAGTCGCCTATGCCCCGTTTCTGGGGTGGTCGCCGCAGGTCTTCTTCTGTCCTTCGACGAAGTCGATTGATGACTTTCGCGGCGTGCCCCCGATGAACGACGGGACGTTGAAGAAGGGGTTCAAGTACATCACCTACGCGCTCAATGGGGTGATCGATTCCTCAACACCCCGGGCCAATGGCCTCGAACTTGCGCTGTGGGAGGGAACGGTGAACGTGGCCAGCGAAGTCGCGAGGGCCCGGCGGATCGACACGATCCCTGCTCCGACGACGACGATTCTGTTCCAGGACGCCTGGGAATCGGTGCTGGATGGGAATGGGGACATCCCTCTCGATATGTCTCAATGGACGGAATATCCGGACCGCATTCGCGAGTGGTATCGGCACAGTGGGCGCTCCGGGAATGTCATGTGGGCCGACGGCCACGCCAGCCAAGCCCGGGAGGGGAAGGTCTTTTGGCGGGAGGAATGGTACATCGGGCAGCCGATTCCCGGACTCTGAGAACCTGAGCGATCATGAAACACCCTTGGACAATTCTTCTCCTGCTCGCGCTGTTCCCCCTCCGGTTGACCGGGGCGACCGAGGCATTTGAAGTTGGTCCGGAGACCACGGCCTCCCTGACACGAGGAAAGGAGGCGGACGGCATCGTGGGTGATTTTGTCCTTCGCAACGGCCTGGTGGAGGCGGTGATCTCGCACAATGCGGCCCAACGTCGGCCCAACATGAGCACCTTCTACGGGACCAACGGCATGACCCCGGGTTGTCTCTACGACCTGGCGCTGCGCGGAAGCGGCAACGATCAGATCGTGATTTTCGCTCCACTCTCCCAGCGCGGGCCCGTTTCGCATGTCCGGATTGCGCGGGACGGCAAGGATGGCACGGCGGAGGTGGAGGTTCTCGTGGCCGCCGCCCGCAACCGCGGCCTGTATAAGCACCACCTCTACCAACTCGAAGAAGGCCAGCAGGGAATCCTGATCCAATCCACCCTTCGCAACGAGGGCAGTGAGGTCCGCGAGGGCACCCTGGAGGATACCTGGACAAAGTTCGCCAGACAGGGCCAGGCGGGTGAGATTCGTTGGGCGGATGCCGAGGACCCGGCCGACAAATGCGGTTACGCCAGCGCCTTCCTTCCGGACTCCAACGGCCGCCAGCCGGACACGAAAGCCAACCTTCCGCCGGGCGCGGAATGGAAGGTGGAACGGTTTCTCGCCGTCGGCCGATCGCCGGCGGAAGCGGTGGGTGTCGTCGCCGCGCGTCTGGGTTCGACGGGGCGACTTCAAGCGCGCGTGGTTGGACAGGATGGGAGTCCGGTGACGACTGCGCGAATCGAGATCCCCTGGGGCACGAACAGGGTTCCGGCCTATCCGGACGCCGGCGGCAGGATCGATGTGGCCCTTGCTCCCGGGAGTCACGAGATCGAGGTGATCGACCTGGGAAGAGCCTCGGTGCGGCAGGCCGTGCAGATTCCCGCGGGCGGTGCCGCCTCGGTGGAGATCGTCCTTGGCAAGGCGTCGCGCCTTGTCTTCGACATCCAGGACAAGCAGGGCCAGGGAATTCCCTGCAAGGTTCAGCTGATGGGAATGGGGGAAACACCTTCCCCGGTGCTGGGACCGCCCCTTCGTGCGCATGGGTGCATGGATCAGTATCATTCGGAGAAAGGCCGTTTCGAGGTGGCGGTGGCGCCGGGGAGTTACCGGGTGGTGGTTACGCGCGGCATCGAATTCAGCCATGTTTCGCGCGAAATCACCCTGGGTGCGGGGGAGGAGTTGCCCTTTCAGGCCACCTTGGAGCGGCTGGTGGACACCACGGGCTGGGTGAGTGCCGACTATCACAATCATTCGACGGAAAGCGGCGACAACACCTGCGGAACCCCGGACCGGATCATCAACCTGGCGGCCGAGCATATTGAGTTTGCGCCGACCACGGAGCACAACCGGCTCTTTGACTGGCGACCGGAGATTCAGCGGCTGAACCTCCAGCACGAGATCCAGACCGTTCCGGGCCTCGAACTCACCGGGTCCGGGGCCCACATGAATTCCTTCCCCTTCCAGCCCGCGAGTCATCAGCAGGACAACGGCGCGCCCCAATGGAGTCGGGACCCCCGGATCACGGCACTGACCCTGCGCCGGTTCCAGGGCGAGGATCCCCATCGATGGGTCCAGATCAACCATCCGGACATGGTGGAAAACTTCTTCGACCGCGACATGGACGGTCGGCACGATGGCGGGTTCGTGAGCCTTTCCGGGCTGATCGACGGGATTGAAACCGAGAATTTTTCCACCCAGGACATTCTGGGGGACGCTCCTTTCCGGATCGAGCGAGGCGCGGGTGGCCGGGAACGCGTGGATTTCAACCGGGCCTTTCTCTGGTTCCAGTTGTTGAATCGTGGCGCGCATTTTTGGGCCATGGCCGTCTCCGACGCCCATAGCGTGCATGGCAACGGCGTCGGTGGATGGCGCATGTATCTACCCAGCGCCACCGACAAGCCGGCGGAGATCGATTGGCGGGAGAACGCCCGCCACGCCAAGGCGGGCAGAAGCTATCTGACCACGGGGCCGTTTCTTCAGGTCCGACTCAACGACGGAACGCTGCCAGGAGGATCGACACGCCTGCCCCAGCCGGCTCAGCTGCATGTCCGCGTGCAATGCACCGACTGGATCGACATCGATCGCGTCCAGGTGATCGTGAATGGAAGGCGCCCCGCCCACCTCAATTTTACCCGTGTGGGGAATCCCGGGATGTTTCGCACCGGAACCGTTCGTTTCGAGGAGGTCATCCCCCTGGCACTGGCCGAGGATGCCTACGTGGTGGTGGTGGCGATCGGAGAAAACTCGGATCTTGGCGTGGGCTATGGATCCAGTGCGCAGGCGAAATTAAGGCCGTGTGCGTATCACAATCCGATTTTCATCGATGTCGACGGCAACGGGTTCGTGCCCAACGGCGACAATCTCGGGTTCGACCTGCCCACCGGGAAGATTGGGGTGGAGCAGGCGAAACGCATTCTGGCCGGCAAGTGATCTCGCACGCCTTCGGTTCCCTGGCGATTCGGCTGTTCGCCCGGTTCCACGGATGGCCCGACGCCTTCAGGCTGTGTTCTAGCCCGTTCTCCGGTCTTTGGATCCTCCTATTTCGGTCTTCCACGGAATAGTGGGGAACCAATCGATCCCTTCGTGCCTCTCAAGACCACGCGCCGAACCTGGGATGGCTCCCTCGTCGGGTGACGTCGAGCCTCTCCGTGGGGCCGAAGAATCGCAGAAAACCCATTGCAAAAGAGAATCCGCATGACTTTCCGAAGCAGAAAGCATCCGACCCAGAGCCGACCCTCCCGCCAGGGAACCCGGTTTCTTCCTCATCTGGCGGTGCTGGGCGCCCTGGCGACCACGGTACTCGGTCCGGGAGCCCCGTCCGCGCTGGCCGATTCGAGTCCTCCGGTGATGCTGGATCCGAGCCTGGCCGTGAGCACGGCGGTTTCGGGTCTCTCCCAGCCCATTGGCGCCGTGTTTATCGGGGGGAATTCCATGCTGGTGGCCGAGAAAGCCAGCGGCAAGGTGCAGCGGGTCATCAACGGAGTCATCCAGTCTACGCCCGCCCTTGATCTGGCGGTGAATTCCAATTCGGAACGCGGACTTCTCAGTCTGGCGCTGCATCCCGGGTTTCCGGGCACGCCGTATGTTTACGTTCGTTGGACGGAAAGCAGCACCGGGGCGGACAGCTCGGTTGCCTCCGAGACTCCGCTCCTGGGCAATGTGGTGGGCCGCTTTGTCTGGGATCGAGTGACGGAGACCCTGACGTTCGACCGGATGCTGGTGCGCCTGCGCTCGCGGCAGAACGACACCGTCAACGTGGCGGGTCACGCCAACAGCGCCAATGCGGCGGAGCGGGGCAACCACAACGGCGGGATGATCCGGTTCGGCCTCGACGGCAGACTGTACCTTTTCATGGGCGACCAGGGACGTCGCGGCTGGATGCAGAACCTCGCCAACGGGCCGTTCACGACCTCGCCGTTCGTGGACGACACCCTGGGTGGACCCGCTCCCGACGATCTGCATTTGTCGGGCGTGATCCTGCGCTTGAACGACGACGGCACGACTCCGGCGGACAATCCGTTCTATGCTGTGGGAGCGTCCTTCGGTGGGGAGGTGGGAGCCAACATCCAGAAGATCTACTCCTACGGCCATCGCAACGGCTTCGGCATGGCCTTCGACTCGCAGACCGGGCTCCTGTGGGAGACCGAGAACGCGGACGACGCCTACAGCGAGGTCAATTGTGTCGTTCCCGGCATGAATGGCGGGTGGATCCAGTTCGCGGGACCGATCTCCCGGGTGCCGGATTTCAAGATGATCGAGACCACGCAATTCGGGGGCGCCCTGCAGCAGCTTCGGTATCCCCCGACCCGCGTCGCCTACAAATCGTCGCTGGCCTCGTCGCGCCTGGTCATGTTGCCGGGTGCCACCTACAAGGATCCCGAACTCAGCTGGCGCTACGAATCCGGACCGTCCGGCACGGCGTTTGTCACCGGCAATGCCCTGGGCACCCATTACAACGGCACGCTCTGGATCGGCTCCTCGCGCGGGTTCAGCCAGGTGGGTGCCAACGGGGGAAGCCTCTACTGCCTCAGGCTCACCGCCGACCGGCAGCGCCTCGATCTGAGTGCCGATCCGCGGCTGGCGGATCGGGTGGCGGACAATCTCTTCCGGACCCAGAAATTCGAAGGCACCGAGAGCGAAACACTGGTCGCCGGCAGGTTTTTCGGAACCACGGCTGACATCGTGCAGGGGCCGGACGGAAACCTGTACGTCGTGTCCGTCACGGACAACGTGATCTATCGCATCAGCCAGGCGCCCTGAACCGATTGAGCGCCGGAACTCCCATTCAACGCACCAAACCCTTCTGATTTTTAAGATTCCCATGAAACCTGGAACATCCCTTCTTCGCAGCGGTCTCCCGACCGCCCTGGCCCTGGCCCTGACCTCGGCAGCCCACGCCGGTCTTCTCACCAACGGCGGCTTTGAATCCGGCTTCTCGGGCTGGTCGATCGCCGATCAACCGGGAAGCGAAGGCGGTTACGCCATCCAAAGCGGCACCCTGAGCCCCGTGAACGGGGAGACGGTGCCCGCTCCTCCCGCCGGGACGTACGCGGCCATGACCGACGCCATGGGCCCGGGCAGCCACGTGCTGTACCAGGACTTCGTCGTGCCCGCGTCTGTCGCGGATGCGAAGCTCAAGTTCTCGCTTTACGTGAACAACTCGCTAGCCGGGGATTTCCGGACCCCTGCGACGCTTGATTTCGCCACGACCGCCCTCAACCAGCAGGCCCGGGTCGATATCGTCCCGACGAGTGCGGATCTCTTCAGCGTGGCGCCGACGGACATCCTTCAGAACGCCTTCCGGACCCTCACCACGGATCCGCAGGTGAGCGGTTACACGGATTACGAGGTGGACATCACCAGCCTGCTGCAGTCCTACGCCGGCCAGACCCTACGGCTGCGGTTCGCCGAGGTGGACAACATCGCTCCGCTGATGTTCGGCATCGACAACGTGAGCATTGATCTGCCGGGCGTTCCGGACGGCGGATCGCCGGTGCTCCTGCTGGCGGCCGGGTTGGGAGCGATCGGAGTGTTGGGACGCCGGAATCGGTCCCTTCCCAGGGGATTCTAGGCGTTAGCCGATCCGGGGGAGCGTTGCTCCGGGCCTGCCGACAGGCATGCCAGAAAGTGGCCGGAGGTCGGGCGTCTGCCCGACCTCCGGAGAGTTGCGGACTATAGGCGTGCCGCCATGGGGTTTCCGGGGCAGGATGACGGCGTGTCGTTCCGGTCCGGGATGTCGCTCCGTGAGAGGCTGCAGGGAATTCTTGCGGCCCTGATCTGCGTGGTCCTGGGCCTGGCCGCGGTGACGCTGTGGGCGACGCTTCAGTGGCAGAAGACGGAGGGCGAACTGCGCGATCACTATCTGCGCAGCCTTCTGTTGCAGGAGGTCCGGGCGGCGACCTTCCATGCGTTCAAGGAAGTGCCGGAGGCGATCGTTTCGCGCGATCCCGGGGCGAGGAAGGCCTTCGACGCGCTGCTGGAGAAGGTGGAGGCGAACTTCCGCCGCTGGGCCGAGCTTGCCCACAACGAGGACGAACGGCGGCAGGTGGAGTCGGTGCGCGCCAGCTACGACGCCGTTGTCCAGCATGCCCACGAAATCTTCGGCCTGATTGCCGGCGGCCGTTTGAACGAGGCCAGCCGGGTGCTTGAACAGCAGATCGAGAGCGAGGATTTTGAGGCGTTCGAACGGGTGAGCGCCGGGGCCGTGGAGTCCGACCGGAAGTTTCTCGAACTCGTGCAGGAGGAGAGTTCGCGGACCCGCGAACTTGCGCAGATCGCACTGGGCACGGCTGCCGCCGTGGCGGTGGCGCTGGTGGCGTTGCTGGGGTTTTACTTCAGCGCCGGACTGTTCCGGCCGCTGCGCGCGGTGGAGAACGCCTTGGGGGCGATCGGGCGGGGCGATCTCCAGAGGCGGATTCCCGACGCCGACGTTCTCCAGCCGGCCTCGGTTCGCGCGGAGGACGAATTGAGCGCGCTGGTGCACGCGTTCAACCGGACGATGGACGAACTGAGCCGGACCACCGTTTCCAAGGCTTATCTCGACAGCATCATCCATTCGATGGTGGAGGCCCTGGTGGTGACGGCGCCGGACGGCACGATTCGGACGGCCAATCCTGCGGCGAGCGCGTTGTTCGGCGTGAAGCGGGAGGAGATTCTGGGCCGACCCGTGGCCGAGTTCATTGCGATCGGGGATCTGGACCCGGATGAGCCGGTGTACAACCGGGAGACGACGATCCGTGCGCGGTCGGGGGTGGAGATTCCGGTGAGCCTGTCGCGTTCGGTCGTTCGGGCGGCGGACGGGGGGATCCAGGGCATCGCCTGTGTGGCGCAGGACATCACGGCGCGGAAGCGGGCGGAGGAACAGATCCGGGCGGCCCTGGAGGAGAAGGAGGTTTTGTTCAAGGAGATCAACCACCGGGTGAAGAACAACCTGCAGGTGATTTCCAGCCTGCTGAGTCTCCACGCGCGGCAGCTTGCGGATCCGGAAGCCATTCGCATTTTGAAGGAGAGCCGGAATCGCATCCAGGCCATGGCCCTGGTGCACGAAATGCTGTACCGCACTGAAACACCGTCCCGGATCCATCTCGGGGACTACCTCCAGAGCCTAACCGGGCATCTGCTCGAGTCCTACGGGGCTGTCGACGCCGGTGTCCGTCTCGTCTCCCGCATCGCCCCCGTCTCGATGAGCCTGGAGGCCGCGATTCCGTGCGGATTGATCATCAACGAGCTGGTGACCAATTCCCTGAAGCATGCCTTCCCGGCCGCGACCGGGGGAGAGATCACCGTGGAACTGACCGAATCAGGAACCCAACCCCCCCGCGCCCTGCTCATCGTCCGGGATACCGGTGTGGGCCTGCCCGCGCACCTGCACATCGACCAGGCGCGCACGCTCGGACTTCGACTCGTCCGCACCCTGGTCGAGCAGCTTGACGGTTCGCTCGCCCTGGAGGAGGGGCCGGGTGCCGGAATTCGCATCGAGTTCGAAACCCTGCCCGAAGCCTGAATCCGTCCCCATGCCCAAGCCACGCATTCTCATCGTCGAGGACGAAGCCATTGTCCGCGAGGACCTGCGCGATCTGATCCAGGGACTTGGCTATGCCGTGGTCGGCGACGCCATGACCGGCCGCGACGCCATCGCGCTCGCGCTGGCTGCGGAGCTGAGGCCGGATCTGGTCCTGATGGACATCCAGCTCAAGGGGGCCATGGACGGTGTGGAGGCGGCGATCCGGATCCGAAACCAGGAGGGGCCGCCGGTGGTTTTTCTGACCGCGTTCGCCAACGAGCAGATCATTGATCGGGCGAAGGAGGCGTGTCCCTACGGGTACCTGACCAAGCCGTTCAACGACCGTGCGATCCGGGCGACGATCGAGCTGGCGCTTCACCGGTTTCGCGAGGAACGGGCGGCGGGTGTTCCCAGCCGCATCCTTCCCGGACCGGACGCGATGCCGGCCGATTCGTTCCACGGCATCATCGGCTCGAGCGAAGGAATCCGCGTCCTGTGCACCCAGGTCACGCGGGTGGCACGGGTGGACACCACGGTGTTGATCGAGGGCGAGACCGGTTCGGGCAAGGAACTCGTCGCCCGCGCCATCCATCAGGCGAGCGCGCGCTCGAGGGGCCCGTTCGTGGCGGTCAACTGTGCCGGCCTGACGGAAACCCTGGCCGCGGCCGAGCTCTACGGACATCGACGCGGGGCCTTCACCGGCGCGGTGGGCGAACATACCGGGATCTTCGAGACGGCCCGCGGCGGCACGGTGTTTCTCGATGAAATCGGGGACATTCCTAAATCCCAGCAGGCGTATCTGCTCCGGGTGCTGGAGGAACACGAGGTGACCCGGGTGGGTGAATCCGTGCCCCGGAAGACTGACGTCCGGGTCGTGGCCGCCACGCACCGGTGCCTGGATGACGAGGTGGCCGCCGGCCGGTTTCGGGCCGATCTCCTGTACCGGATCCGCGTGGCGCGCCTTTTCGTCCCTCCCCTGCGCGAGCGCGCCCCGGACCTGCCGCTGCTGGCAGCGTTCTTTCTGGCGCGGTTCTGCGGGAAGCCCGGGGCGGTGCAGGTCGTCCTGGGCGAGGAAACATTGCGCGTCATGGAGGGGTACGCCTGGCCCGGAAACGTGCGCGAACTCAAGAATGCCATCGAGTACGCCGCGCTCCGCTGTCACGGGAACACCATCCGAACCCGGGACTTTCCGCCTGAAGTCCTCGCCGTCCGCCGGAATCCAGTCCACACCGGTTTACCGGCCGGGGACGAAAGGGGGGCGATCCTGGCCGCGCTTGAGCGAACGGGTGGGAACCGCTCGGAAGCGGCGCGGGTTCTTGGCATCAGCCGGGCCACCTTTTACCGCAGGCTCTCCGAGCTGGGACTCGATGTCTCCGGGGACGGACCGCGGAGTCAGGTCGAAGGCCCCCAGCCGGGGGGCGGTTGACTGCTCTGGGGCGGGGGCCAGGCGGTGGGGGGAACGGCGCCTGCCGACCACCGGGACATCAACCAAGCGCCGGTTCGGAACAGGTCGGAATTTGTCTCTTGATGTCTTGTCGAGACATGTCGGCATGTCTCGTGAGACAGTTTTTGGGTCGAAATGGGGTGGGCAAATCCGTTGGTTTTTTCTGCCATCGAACTGTTTTAGAATTACTTACGTCGGTCGTTCGGGGGGTTTTTGGGGTCGGCATGAAAACTGCAAGGCGTGGTGCTCGTCGGCGATGCGTTGATGGTCCATCTTGGACACCTGATGGGCAGTTGGATCGGGCCGACGTGCAGCTGTCGGCGCACCGGCGATGAAAGGATTGCTTCTTCTTTCGGATTCGTGCGCTGAAGGCCGCGGGCGGCGGAAGTTGGTGTCGGTGTCGAGGGTGGCAACAAGGGTCTTGGCCGAATTCAAAGACGGTCGAGAAGCAAACTGGAGTTGAGAAGAGAAACTGTTCCCCTGGGAGTGCTATGGCAGAGAGCTCATCGTCATCATTGGGATCGACCGTCGTAAAGGATCTCGCGGCCAGCGTGGTGGTGTTTCTGGTGGCGGTGCCGTTGAGCCTGGGCATCGCCCTGGCGTCGGGTGCTCCGATCATCGCCGGTCTGATTGGCGGTGTGGCGGGCGGGATTGTGACCGGAATGCTGGCGGGCGCGCCGCTTCAGGTGTCCGGTCCTGCGGCGGGCCTGACGGTTGTAGTGGCCGGCATGGTGAGCCAGTTTGGCTGGCAGACCATGTGCCTGATCACGGCGCTGGCCGGCCTGGTTCAACTGGCGCTCGGTTTCTTCAAGGTGGGACGGGGAACCCTGGTCATCGCGCCGGCGGTGGTGCACGGCATGCTCGCGGGCATCGGTATTTCGATCGCGCTGGCCCAGGTCCATGTGGCCCTCGGGGGTTCCCCGGCGAGTTCGCCCATTGCCAATGTCCTGGCCCTGCCGAAACAGCTTGGGCTGATGAACGGTTCGGCGGCCCTTCTGGGTTTCCTCACCATCGCCCTGCTGATCGTTTGGAAGAAGATCAAGGTGCCGGCACTCAAGGCCATCCCGGCTCCCCTGGTCGCGGTCATGGGCGCCTCCCTGGTGTCCATTCTCGTCCCCATGGAGGTCGCGCGTGTGGACCTGCCGGAGAAACTGGAGTTCACCCAGCTCAAGCTGCCCTCCGACTGGAGCGCCTTCGCGATCGCGGTGCTCACGGTCGCCGTGATTGCCAGCATTGAATCCCTGCTCTGTGCCGTGGCGACGGACAAGCTTCACGCCGGTCCGCGTGCGAATCTCGACAAGGAACTGACCGCGCAAGGGGTTGGCAACGTGGTGTCGGGGCTCTGTGGCGGGCTGCCCATTACGGGGGTCATCGTGCGTTCCTCCGCCAACATCCAGGCGGGCGGGCGCACCCGGTGGTCGGCTGTTTTTCACGGCGTGTGGATCCTTCTCAGCGCGTTGTTTCTCGGTCGCTTCATCGAGCTCATTCCCTTGGCTGCCCTTGCGGGGTTGCTCATTCACGTGGGTGTGAATCTCGTGAATCTGCATCACATCCGGGACCTCCGGACGCACAACGAGGCGCCGGTCTACTTCGCCACCGTGCTCGGGGTCACCTGCGTCAACCTGCTCGCCGGCGTGTTCATCGGCGTCGCCCTCTCCGTGTTCCTCGCCATCCGCCGTCTGTCCACCACCGAGGTCTCTCTGGAACAGCGTGGTGAGAAATGGCACGTGGTGATCAAGGGCACCATGACCTTCGCCTGCGTTCCCAAGGTGAATGCCGAGCTCTCCCGCATCCCGGCCGGGGCACCCGTCGACATCGATCTCGCGGTCGATTTCATCGATCACTCTGCGTTCGAGGCGCTGCACGGATGGCGCCAGAATCACGAACGCACGGGCGGACATGTGGACATCGACGAGACCCACGAGGAATGGTACCGGCCCGCTGCCGAGGGGAAACCGCGCGCGCAGCGGACCCTGCCCAAGGTGACGCGGCTCTGACCCTCCGGGTCCCGTTTTCTCCGCCCCGGCCATCATGGGTTCTTCACCTCCCTCCGAGACCGCCCGACGAGGGAATTCCGCCGGCGACGGAGCGCGGCGATTGCAGGAGGCGATCGGGCATGCGGCCCACCTGCTGCCGGCGCAGGGGCCGATCGGGGTTTTCATCCACCACAACACGCTGCATGCCTTCGAACATCTGCCGTTCGATGAGGCGGTCCGCGCGGGTGCGCGGGTTTTCGGTTGTGAACCGTATCTCTCCGAGGACCGCTACCGTGAGGAACTGAGCCGCGGCCGGATCCGTTCGTCCGAGTTGCGCGCCGTTCTTGAGCGCGACCTTGGGGCTGTTGCCGGCGAATCCGTGCTTGGTCTGGCCAGCCGGCTCGAGCTTCGCCTCGCCATGCTTGAGCACCCGCTTCGTTCCGGGGGCGGGCCGGAGTTGGACTGGTTCATGGCCGAGACCGACGCGCTGCGCAGGGCCCGGCGGGATGTGTCGGAGGTGCAGCGCCGCCGGCTGGTCACCGAAACCCGGCACTGGGTCATGCGCGGACTCCGCTCGCCCTCGCCTGGCGGCGGGCGACCCGTCTGGATGGAGGATCTCCTGACCCGCTTTCGCGAGACGCGCATCGAGGAATGGGACGAGGTCCGCTGGGAGGCCTTCACGCTGTCGGCGCTGTGGGAGGCCTGTCGCGACGGAGTCCGCCAGGCCCCTGCCCGCGAGCCGGAGCGCCTTCCCGGCATCCGCCATCGGGATCTCATCCTGGCCCTGGGAGGCAAGGACAGCGACCTGCTGGTGCACGAGGTGCTGGTCAGGTTGTGCGCGGCGTTCCTGGACCAGGGCATTGCGCACAGCCCGCTGCCGGATCGGGACGAGGGTTTCTTTCGGGCCTTCTGCGCGCTGCACGGCGACGGGGAGGGATTGCTTTCCTGGTGGATGACCGGGTTGCCGGACGAGATTCGCAGGCTGCGCCAGGCAGGTCTGGGAGCGTTGGAAAGCGTGGCCGATTCCCTGGAGCGTCTCGGGGTCGGACCCGACGAAACCGAAGCCTACGTGTCGTCCACGTTTCTGGCCCTTCGCGGCTGGGCGGGAATGATCCATCACGTCGAGCATCGGCCCGACCGCGTGCATCACGCGGTGCCGGCGGGAAGTCTGGTCGATTTCCTGGCCGTGCGGCTGATCCTCGAACGACTCGCGCTGTCGGCCGCCGCACGTTCCTCGCTGGGATACGAGGGCGATCTTGCGTCGATGCGCCGGGAGCTGGCGCGGCGTCTTCCTTCGGACCGGCCCTCGGGCGATCGGCAGCGGGCGTTCCTCCTCTTCCAGTTGGCGCAGGTGCTCGGGTGGACCCCGGAGCAGCTGGTCCGGCTCCAGCCGCAGGGCTGGGAGATGCTGCTCGGGGAGGTGGGGGGATTCTCGGAGTTGGATCGTAGGCGCGTGTTTCACCTGGCCTACGAGCACCGCTTCCGGGTGCGGACGCTGGACGCGATCGCGGCGCATCCGGGAGGGGGTTCACGGCCGAAGGGCCGGCCCGCGTTCCAGGCGCTGTTCTGCATCGACGAACGCGAGGAATCGATCCGGCGGCATGTGGAGGAGGTGGCGCCGGCGGCGGAGACCTTCGGGGCGGCCGGCTTCTTCGGGGTGGTGATGTACTATCGCGGGGCGGCGGCGGCGGACTTCGTGCCCCTGTGCCCGGTGGTGGTGCGCCCGCAGCACTGGGTCTCCGAGACGGTGGACCGCCGGCTGTCGGCCGAGGCCCAGCGGCGGAGGAGCACCCGTCGTCGGATTGGCATGGCTCTCCAGAGCTATCACGGGGGCAGCCGACGCATTGTCAGCGGGGCGTTTTTGTCGGCGACCCTCGGTCTTGCGGCGACCGTGCCGCTGGTGGCGCGGGTGATGTTCCCGAGATTGACGGCGAGGTTCCGGGGATTCTTCGACAGCTTCCTCGCTCCGCCCCCGCTTACCCGGCTGGTTCTGGAACGGGCGACGCCGAAGCCGGGGCCGGGGGAGGAGAGTCACGGGTTTCTGCCCGCTGAGATGGTGGCGATCGCGGAGCGGCTGCTTCGGGATGTGGGGCTCACGTCGGGGTTTGCGAGGATCGTGCTGATCTTCGGCCATGGTTCGACGAGCATGAACAATCCCCACGAGTCCGCGCACGATTGCGGGGCGTGCGGAGGCGGTCAGGGCGGGCCGAACGCGCGGGCTGTGGCCGAGATGCTTAACGATCCGCGCATCCGCGCCGGGCTGAAGGAGCGGGGGATCGCGATTCCCGAGGACACGGTGTTCGTGGGCGGCATGCACAACACCGCGAATGACAACCTGACGCTCCAGGATATCGACCGCGTGCCGCTCTCGCATCAGTCGGAATTCGAGGCGGTGCGGAAGGCGGTGGAGGAGGCGGGGGAGCGGAATGCCCATGAACGGGCGCGGCGCTTTGGGTCGGCGCCGCTCGGTCTCGGCCTGGCCGCAGCCAAGCGTCACATGGAGGGGCGGGCGGAGGATCTCTCCCAGGTCCGGCCCGAATGGGGCCACGCCACCAACGCCATCTGTGTGGTCGGGCGCCGCGCGCGGACCCGCGGATTGTTCCTCGATCGGCGGGCGTTTCTGGTCAGTTACGATCCCGGCCAGGACGATGCGGAGTCGACGATCCTGGCCCGGATTCTGGGGGCGGTGGTGCCGGTCTGTTCGGGCATCAACCTGGAGTATTACTTTTCGTACGTTGATTCGCCGGGCTGGGGTTGCGGCTCGAAGCTGCCGCACAACATCACCGGGTTGCTGGGGGTGATGGACGGGGCGATGAGCGATCTGCGCACGGGGTTGCCGTGGCAAATGGTGGAGATCCACGAGCCGGTCCGGTTGCTCTTTGTGATTGAGACCACCCCGGAGCGGATGGTGGGCATCATGGATCGCAATCCGGTGATCCGTCGCATGGTGGACAACCGGTGGGTCCAGCTTGCGGTGCTGGATCCCGGAGGGAACGGGATCGCGGTTTATCGCGACGGTGGGTTTGAGGCCTACACGCCTGGTCAGGATCGGTTGCCGACGGCGGCCTCCTCGCGGGATTGGTACGCCGGATGGCGCGACCACCTGGAGTTCGCCGCGATCGGGGCATGGGAGACTTCGAACCGACAGGAATGATTTTCGTGCTGCCGACCCTTCTCACCACGCTGGGAGTGCTTGTGATCGCCCCGCCGCTGGCTTTGCTGGCGGTGTTCTTTGCCACGTTTCTCGGGGGCTGGCGACTCCGGGAACAGACCATCGCCCGGATCATCCAGGGCGCGGTCGGTGTCAGTCTCGTGGCCGCCGTGGGGGCTGCGGTGACCATGGTTCTTCGCGGGGTTCCCCATCATGAGATCGAGCTTGGGGACTGGGTGGTGGCGCCCAACTACCATCTCAAGTTCCAGTTCATTCTCGATCTGCTCTCGCTGTCCTATGTCATTCTCACGCTGATCCTGTGTTCGGTCATCGGCGCTTTTTCGACGCGCTATCTCCATCGCGAGTCGGGGTACAACCGGTTTTTCGTTCTGTTCTCGGTGTTTCTCGTCGGCATGGTGGTGGCGGCGCTCTCGGACACCGTGGAGACCCTGTTCGCCGGCTGGGAGCTGGTGGGGTTGTCCTCGGTTCTGCTGATCGCCTTTTTCCAGGACAGGCCGTCGCCACCGCGCAACGGGCTGCGGGTCTGGATCGTGTACCGGGTGGGCGACGCCGCCCTCATGCTGGCCGCCATCCTGATGCATGACCTCAATGGCGCGGGGGATTTCGATCATCTTGTCGGCGACCGCGCCTGGCCCGCGCACGATCCCCTGCTCATTGGTCCGCACTTCACGCTGCTGGGCTTCCTGTTCGTGGTGGCCGCCGCCGGCAAGTCCGCGTTGCTTCCGTTCTCGGGCTGGCTGCCGCGTGCGATGGAGGGGCCGACGCCCTCGAGCGCCGTGTTTTACGGGGCGTTGTCCGTGCATCTCGGCGCCTTTCTCCTGCTCCGGGTGAGTCCGGTTCTGGACAGCGCGCCCTGGCTTTCCGCGACCGTGGTGGTGCTCGGGCTCGCGACCTCCGCGCTTGCCTACCTGGCGGGACGGGTGCAGACGGACATCAAGTCGGCGCTCGCCTTCGCCTCGCTGACCCAGGTGGGACTCATCATTGCCGAGATCGGCCTGGGCTTCCGGTATCTTGCGCTGGTGCATCTTCTGGGGCACGCGGCGATGCGCACGCTCCAGTTCCTCCGGGCCCCCAGTCTGCTCCATGATCATCATCAGCTGGAGAACGCGATCGGTGCGCGGCCCGGCGAGGAGCCTCGTGAATGGGAGCGACGCCTTCCCGGGGGGATGCAGCGATGGCTCTACCGGTTCTCCCTTGAGCGCGGGTGTCTGGATCTCGTTCTGGAACGATTCATCGCCAGGCCGTTTGTGGCCCTGTTTCGCAGGTTGGATCGGATCGAACAAAGGTGGTCCGGTGCGATCGAGGGGGCTTCCCCGAGTTCCGCTTCGGCGGTGGATCCCCGGGAGGCGGGACGATGACCGCGTTGATGTTCCCCTGGCTCGGTTTCGCGATGGGATTGCCGCTGCTGGGGGCCGTGGTCCTGACGTTCGTGCGGGACCCCGGTCCGGCGGCGCGCACGACCCTGGGATTCCTGATTGCCGCGCTATTGGCATCGCTCGGTGTGGCCCTTGGGGTGCCCCCGGCAGGCGCGGGCGCCTCTGTTGAATCCGGCGTTTTCCGAGCCGACGACCTTGCCGGGCCTCTGATGCCGGGGCTTGGTGTCCTGCATCTGCTGGCGCTGTTGGGGACCTCCAAGTCCAGGATTTCAACCGGGTTATGCCGGCGACAACTTCTGTCGCTGGCGATCACCTCGGCGCTGGTCGTGTGCCACAGCGGAACGGTGTTTGTCGCGCTGGCGGCGATTCTGACGCTGCTTCCCCTCGTGGACCTGCACAGCCGTGGGCAGCGCCTCCGGGGATTCCTTGCGCACCTTGGGCTTCCGGGGGTCCTGCTGGTTCTGGCCGCGGTGGTTTCGGGGGACCGGGCATCCGACTGGCAGGCGGGCCTGCTGCTGGTGGCTTTGCGGCTTTCGGCCGGGGTTTTCCCGTTTCACACCTGGTTGCCGCGCCTTTTCCAGAAGGCCGGTTTTGGGACCGCGCTGCTCTTCGTGATGCCATCGGTTGAGATCGTCGGGTTCCTTCGATTCCTGCTTCCGCGGTCGACCGAGTGGATGATGGACGCCGCGTCGATCGCGTGTCTGGTCACGGCGGTGTATGCGGCGGGCATGGGGATCGTGCAGGACGATGCGCGGAGGTTCTTCGGGTTCGTCGCGCTCAGCCAGACCTCGATGATGGCGTATGCGGTGATGACGCATGCCTCCATCGGGGTCACCGCGGCGCTATGCCTCTGGTGCGCCCTGGTTCCCGCCCTGGCCGGTCTGGCGCTTTCCATCCGATCGCTTGAGGCGCGGTTCGGACCGTTGTCCCTCCGCGAGAACCATGGCTACTACGAGCAGGTCCCGGGCCTGGCCATCGGGTTTCTGATCGCAGGCCTGGCCAGCGTGGGGTTTCCGGGGACCGTCGGATTCGTCCCCATGGAACTGCTGATCAGCGGCAGCGCCCAGCGCGGGATCAGTTACAGCGCCGTGCTCGCCCTGGCCGCCATGCTCAATGGCATCGCCATCCTGCGTGCGTATTTCTCGCTCTTCACCGGGCGGCGTTGCACGACCTCGGTGTCGCTGCGGATGACGGCCTTCGAACGTTCCGGGATCGCCCTCCTGGCGGTGATTGTTTTCCTGGGCGCCTGGTTCTCCCCGGCGCTGGTCGCCTCGCGTCATCGCGTGGCCGATCACCTGCTCGCATCCCGCCCCGATTTCGCCGCGCCACCGACGGAGTCCACGGGTGCGAGACACTGAGAAGGAAGGCCGCCGGCGGGCTGCTGGTTCGGCTCGGTGACGGTCGGTAGGGGTCTCGAGGTGCGAGGGATCCATCATCGCGGAGCGACGGGACGAGGGCAGCCAGGGGGCTTCAGCCCCTGGACCGGGTGCGAGTTTCGAGAGCGTCGCGGCGCGGTGCCGGAATCGTTTGCCTGCAATGCCCTCACGAACCCTTCGATTCGCCTACGCCTTCATTCACGGCCGTACGTCGTTCCGCGACGCCAACCCAAAAAACCACGCAAACCGTGGGCGCTGCCCACGGCTACCATCCTACGGTCGCTCCGCGACGCCCGAAAATGGCCAAACTCCAAACGAATCCCCAAGGGAGCCCAGAAAGGGGCCGAGGGTGGCGTCGTCCCTGATTTTTCGTAACGTCGGTCCGGCGACGTGTCAGGTACCCGTGAATGAACGAAACGGCTCGCGTTTGTGATCAGTGCGGCAGTCCGGTTCCGGCGGAGGCGCCCGGGGGATTGTGTCCGCGCTGTCTGCTCCAGGGGGTGGCCGATCCCACGGATCCCGGCGTGGACGGCACGCAAGCTTCCGAGGTGGGGCGTCCGGGGGGCCGGCCGGTGATTCCGCCGCCGCCCGACCTCGCGGTGGTGGCCGAGGCCTTTCCGCAGCTGGAGATCCTGGGATTGATCGGCCAAGGCGGGATGGGGGTCGTGTATCGGGCGCGGCAGAAATCGCTGAATCGCCTGGTGGCGCTCAAGTTGCTCGCTCCGCACCGGGCCCATGATGAGACGTTCGCGGCGCGGTTCGCCCAGGAAGCCCGCGCCCTCGCCGCCCTCAACCATCCCCACATCGTCACCATTCACGACTTCGGTCGGTCGGGCGGCTTCTACTTTCTCCTGATGGAGTTCGTGGATGGGGTGAATCTGCGGCAGCTGCTCAAGTCGCGGCGCCTCTCGCCCGAGGAAGCCCTGGCGATCGTGCCGTCGCTGTGCGAGGCCCTGCAGTTCGCGCACGACCACGGGATCGTTCATCGCGACATCAAACCTGAAAACCTGCTGCTCGATCAGAGCGGCCGGGTGAAGATCGCGGACTTCGGCATCGCGCGGATGCTCGGATCGGATCCGGTGTCGCCGCATTCCACAGAAGGGGAAACCCAGGGTGCGGGCACGCCGGGTTACATGGCGCCGGAGCAGAAGGCGGCTCCGAAGACGGCCGACAGTCGGGCGGACATTTATTCGCTGGGCGTCGTGCTTTACGAAATGCTGACCGGCGAACTGCCCGCGAGCCGTCTCCAACCGCCCTCGCGGCGGGTGCGCCTGGATGTGCGCCTTGATGAAATCGTGTTGCGCGCGCTCGAGCATTCCCCGGAGCGCCGGTACCAGACCGCGCACGAATTGGGGCAGGAACTGGAGACGGTGGTGACGGTGCCGGCGGCGGCGGCGGCGGCTCCGGTTCCCGGAGTCGTCCCAAGTCCGGCAGCCGCACCGGCACCGGCGGGAGTCGTGTCGACAGCGAACCCCGGCGACCCCGCGCGGGCGGTTGCTTCGCAGGGGACTGCTCCACCGCCGCCATGGCCAACGCCCTCGCCGGCGGCCCCGGAGATTTGGAGTTCCCGGGCAAGACGGGCTGGGGTCGGCGTGCTGCTGATCCTTGGAATCGCGTGGATCGGTCTCGTCTTTCTCGTGCAGCGCGAGGGGCTTCGATCCGAATGGGTTGCCCGGACCGTGGGGCTGCTGAGTGCGTTTACCGGGGTGAGTCTGGCTGTTCTGCTGCGCCGGGTGCTGGTTTCCGGATGGCGGCCGGCGCGTCCAAGTTTTCTGCGCGTCGTGGCGGCCGGGTTGCTCGCGTTTTTTGGAATTTTCGCGGTCGGTGCCCGATGGGCCGCCTTGAATCTGGAAGGCGCCCGTGACCGGGCGGTTTCCGAGGAGCGGATGGCCGCCTCCCGGGCCAGGCTGGCTGTCGCTGCGGTGCACGAGTCGGAGCTGCGCAAGAAGTTCGAAACATTCGAGACGGGGATCTCTCGTGGCCCTCGTGGCTCCGACCTGTCGGATCAGCCTGAGTTGACGGAATCCTACCTGCGCTGGACCCGGCAAGTGCGGGAAGCGCGGGAAGCCAAACGCCTTATGGAGGTGGATGCGCGGGAAAGCGGGCGGTGCCTTGAAGTCCTCCAGACCGCGGGCTCTTCCCGGGGCTTCCGAGCCATGCTGCCGATGCTGCCCGTTCTTCTCGGTGTCGCGGCCCTCCTGCTTCGAGGGCGTCGCAGCGAAGGCCACGCCCAGGAGCGGTCGTCCTCACGACGAAGGAGGGTCGATGTTGCGCTGGCATTGGGTTCGATCGGTGCCGCCGTGACGCTGATGATCGCGCTGGATCGCAGTTATTCGAAAAATCCCGAAGCGTTTGAGGCGAATTTTGCTTCGCCCACGCGACCGGAGCTGACCGGTCTCGGTTGGTCGGCGGTGTCGGTGAGCAATTCGGTGTTGTTCGTGGAGGTGGAGACGCAACTGGGACGATGGAGTGCCGAGGCGCGTTGGGAATTCTTCGGGCCGAATTTGCCGACGGAAATGGAGTCCGCCCTGGGTCACTCTCTTGAACCGCGGCCGCCCGGGATCGTGCTTCAGCCCACCCGGTTTCCTGGCAACGCCACCTGGACAATGCTGAAGCCAGGCCGCCAGGTCACGCAGCTGGCGTTCGTCTTTCCCGATGCGGAGCTGGCGGGAATGGCGTTCCGTGAATTCGCCGCCCGCGAGTTCACTCCGGTTCAGCCCGGAGAGACGTTGGAGGGCACCTGGTTTCATGTGTTCCGACCGGTGGGTCAGGAATATCGCGCGTCGTTCCGCATCTCGACGGTCTTTCATTCCGGCCATCCGGACTGGGTGACGCTGTCGCGGTTTGGTTCCTGGAATGAGAGCGCCCTGAACTTCACCTGGACGCTGAATGCGGCGCGTGGGGGACAGGTGACTCTCGAGAGTCGGGATGATCGGACCAGTACCTGGATCGCGGGCCGGAAGGGCGAACTGGTCGAGGTCCCGATCCGGCTCGAGCTGGCACGGTCCGGGACCAACCGGGTCCGCCTCTCGTTCTCGCTCGCAGGCTCGAAAGGCTATCAGGAGCGGCTGGGGGACTACCGCACCCTGGTGGAGGAGATCCTTCGGACGGCAACCAGCGGAACCAAATCCCTGCGCGGGATGCCGACGGAACTGTGTCGGGTCGACGGTAAACCCGTGATCGTGCGGATTGAGGACGGGCCTGCGGGGCCATCTGTCGGTTTTGCCACGGGTCCCACCTCCGGGGTTGAAACCCGGACTTTTCCACCCAATCGCGGAGTGGCTCTGGGGTTGCCGTTGTTCGCGTTGCTCGCCTTGCTGACTCTGTTCGCGGCGTTGGGAGGGGGGGTGGTCCTCCTCCTGCGACATCGCCAAAGAGGTGGTGCCGGGAGAATCGTCGCCCTGCTGTTGTTGGGTGGGGCGGTTCTGTTCCTGCTCCTGATCCTCCTCTTCGTCGGCTTGTGGGTGTCATGAAGTTGCCATGACCGAAAGTCCTTCAGGCGGGAACGACAGGGTGGTGTTTGCCACCACCCACTGGACGCGTGTGGTGGCGTCGCGCGGGGACGCACCGGAGGCGCGTCAGGCCTTGAGCGATCTTTGCGCGGCGTACTACGAGCCGGTGGTGGCGGTGCTGCGCGGGGAGCGTCGCACCGAGGACCAGGCCCGCGAACTTGCGCATGGCTTTTTTGAAAGCGTGCTCGAACGGCACGGGCTGGAGGGAGCGGACCCTGCCCGGGGTCGGTTCCGATCCTACCTGCTGGGCGCCCTGAAGCATTTCCTTGCCAACCGACGTCGGCACGACGCCCGGGCCAAGCGCGGTGGGGAGGTGCCGCACGAGGCCTTGGACGCGTCGTCGGGCATGGACATCGAAACCGACTTCGATGCCCCGTTGCAGGTGGCGGATCCTTCGGCCTGGCCGCCGGACGCCGATTTCGATCGGGCCTGGGCGCTGCAGTTGATTGGACGGGCGTTGGCGGTGCTGTCCGAGGAGGCGAAGGAATCCGGGACCTTGCGCGAGTTCGAGGCCTTGAAGCCGTGGCTCACGGGGGATGGGGGAGGTCTCGGTCAGACGCAGGGGGATCGGGCGGCGGCGTTGGGGATGACCGAGGGCGCACTGCGCGTGGCGGTGCACCGGTTGCGACGGAGATTCCGGCAGGTGGTGAAAACCCAGATCGCCGCCACCGTGTCGGATCCCGCCGACATTGCGGACGAGTTGAGCACGTTGATTCGCGCCTTGGGAAACGGGATGCCGCCGGTCGCGTAGAAGGACTCGTTGATCACCCGCTTGCGAGAGGGGGGAGGGAGGCGCCGCCGGGAGGTCGCGTCCTTCCGGGAATGAGCACGCCGGAGGCAGTTCAGGTCGGGGCCTGGCCCCCGGGCAAATCGATGCCATCCGATCCGCCATCGAAGTAATCCTGGACCGCACCGATCGCATCACGCTCGTCCTCGCCGGAGGCCTCGACGTCAATGGGCATTCCCATCACCGCTCCAAGCAGGACGACGCCCAGGATGCTTCGCGCGTCCGCGAAGGTGTTCCCCATGCGCAGACGAATCTCGGAACTGAATCGCTGCGCGAGGCGGACCAAGCCGGATGCCGGACGAAGGTGAAGTCCTGGATTCCATCGGACGGTGACTCTGGCGCGTTGCATAAGGATCGAAACCAGAGCTTCGACTGCCTCGCGTCGGAAATGTTCATTGCCCAGGAAAACTCCCGGGGCGTTGGTTTCACTCCACTCGGATCCGGTACACGCCCGATCCCGGCGTTGCGGAGGGATCCGAGAGGGTGCGCGTGGATCCATCCCCCGTGGTCTCCGCGACCACCGACCACACCGGGACGGCCAGATCGCGTCGAGACTCGAGCCGGTAGGTGAACCCTGTCACGGTGGGGACACGGCAGGTGAAGGTGCCGCCCTGCCAGACAGGTTCGCTGATGGCCGGGGACGGCGGTGTCGGTTTGAGGACCTGGATGTAGAAGGATTCCTCCTGGTTCCACCGGCCTCCCCCTGTGCCTGCCATGCGGATCCGGGCCCGGTAAAGGTCGGGAGGGGTTCCGGTCCGCACGGCGAGGCGGAAGGTCCAGGACTTGTTCGAGGAGCTTGGGCCGACGGAGTAATAGGACGAGCGTTTCGTCCAGGACGTGTCGGCCTGGTAGGAAAGTTTATTGGCTGAGTTCGCAATGCCGCCGTCATCCAGACTTACCACGGCCAAGCCATAGGAACTGTGGCCGTCGGTGACCTGGATGCCCAGGTCGACCGTGGCTCCGGGGAGAACCTGAAAGACCTTGCGCAGTCCGGACCCCACATTCGTGACGGAGTGCGAACCCGTCATGGTCATCCCGTTCCTGGCTGTGCTGTGGCAACTTGCGCAGTTCGAGCCGGAATTCACGTGGGCCATGGCCGCGCACGGCAGAAAACCCAGGACCCCCGTGACGAAGCGGCGGGAAAGAGGGACGCGAAGGAACAGGGAGAACCACGAGAGGAAGGAGGTCCACGACTTCATGCACCGCCCAGTTTCGGGTGCTGGGCCCGGCTGACAATGCTTGTGGGACCAGTGGCCGGGCCGCGCGTGGATCGCGCGTGGTGCGTCGGGCGTCGTGTGTGGTGTGTGGTGTGTGGTGTGTGGTGTGTGGTG
>CAYZAE010000008.1:52491-75064 GCA_964476125.1 uncultured Verrucomicrobiota bacterium
GTGGTGCGTCGGGCGTCGTGTGTGGTGTGTGGTGTGTGGTGTGTGGTGTGTGGTGCGTCGACCTTCGACCTTCGACCCACGACCCACGACCCACGACCGCCTCCCCACTCACCCCGTGCCCTGCGCGTCATCGTGGCACTTTTTCCGCAGCGCCTCCCAGCCGCCGTGGCCGAGCGCGCGGAGCGTGAGAATGTTGGCATCGTAGATCGTGGAGGGATCGGGGAAGGCGGCGACGGCGCGGGAGATGCTCTCTTCGCGCAGCAGGTGCAGCGTGGGGTGGGGGGAGCGGTTGGTGGCGTTGGTGATGTCGTCGGCATCGGTGCCGGCGAACTGGAACTGCGGATGGAAGCTGGCGACCTGGAGAATTCCTTCCAGGCCGAGTCGTTCCACGGCTTCCTCCGCCACCGCGTGGAACTGGTTGAATTCCTCGAAATCGGTGAGCGCCAGCGGGTGGATCAGGAGGGTCGTTTCGGTCTGGTTCGGGTCCGTGGACGCAAGGAGTTGCAGTTCGCTTTCGAGCACGGCCAAAAGGGCGTCGGCATCCGGGGCTTCGGTGGTGACGTAGCGGATCTGGTTGGCGGTTTCGACCGCCTTGGCGAACGGGCAGAGATTGAGGCCGATCACGGCCCGGTTTACCCAGGCGCGGGTTTCGGCGATGACATGTTCCGGTCGGAAGGACATGAGGGGGTAGCGGGCTAGGGTTCGCGGGGGGAAACGTGGAGGGCGGCGGACTGCCGGGCTGGGCGCGTGCCTGGGGCGGGGATCTCGTCGCACAGACCGAGGGCGAGCAGGGGCAGGGCGGTGCCGCTGTAGGTGATGTAGTGCGCGGCATCGTTGTTGAGCGAACGCGTCCACCAACGTCCGGACTCGCGCTGATTCGACTTCAGCCAGCGCAGGCCGGCCTGGACTCGCGGATCGCCAACGGGAATTCCGTGTTCCCGAAGCACGACGAGGGCGAGCCCGGTCTGGTGACCGTCGCTGGGTGGAACGGCGAAGTCGGGTTCGTCGCGCAGTTTTTTGGCACGATTGCCGCGGCCCCAGGCTTCGGGCGCGGCGAAGGTGCGCATGGACCAGCCGCCGTCGGGTCGCTGGTGTCTGGAGATCATCGCGAGCAGTTCCTTCTGACGATCGCTGGTCAGAAGCTCGGGCAGACGGGCGGCCGCCCAAAGCAGGAGGACACGGCCGTAGTCATGCGGGGGAGGGGTGTCGCGGAGGTAGGCGAACAGCTTTTCCACGCGGGCCCGTTCCTTTTCGGTGGCGACATTCTTGCGCCAGCCCGGGGCGGTCCCGAGGGCCATGGCGGCCTGGGCGGCGAGATGGAAGGCATCCGATTCGTAGGGTGGCCAGCAATCGAGCGTGCCCCAGGTCCCGGAATCGAGCTGCAGGTCGAGCATCTGAGAAAGAGCGTCCCGGGTTTCGGGGGAAAGCTTGTGGCTGACGTGCGCATCCCATTCGGCGAGACCGGCGGCGAGGTAGATCACCTGGGCGGGTTTGGTCGACTTGAGCAGTTCTTCGCGAGGCGTGGCGAGGTTGCGTCGAAGCTCGGCCACGAAGAAGGAGCGCATCGACTCCAACGGCGGGCCAAGGTGCGGGGTCAGCGCAGGTCGCGCGGTGAGGTAGGTCCCGGTGGTGTGGCAGGACACGCAGCCATGGCTGCCGGCCCAGGCCGTCGCACCCTTGCTCAGGTACGCTTCGGCCAGTTCCACCGACACTTCCTTGCGTCGGGGTTCGTCCGCATGAAAGGCGGGCACCACGATGTCCCCGTGCCGGTATTGGGCTTCGGGAGGCGGTTCGGCGCTGAGCGCTGGCATGGCCGCTCCCGTCAGGAGACCCAGACAGAGGGCGAACAGGGTGCCCGAACCCGAGGAGCATTTCATAAGGATTGGGATTAGGGGCAGGATTGGGGTTCGAGTTTGGGCCTCGGGTTGGGACTGCGACTGGGACTGGGACCGGGATGTGAGCCCAGACTGTCGATAGGGTCGGGCGACGGCAAGCGGAGTTCCCTCAACAGGGGGACAGACAATGGGGGACCCCGCCTGGGGCCAGGCGCCGCTGGGCGAGGGGGACGGTCCAACAGGGGGACAGGCAATTGGAGTGCGGCCCTGCCTGGCGATAGAGGGACAGGCGATAGAGGGACAGGCTCTTGGGACTCCAGCCCTCCCTCAACAGGGGGACAGACAATTGGGGACCCGGGAGCCCAACAGGGGGACAGGCAATTGGAGTGCGGCCTTGCCTGGCGATAGAGGGACAGGCTTTTGGGACCCCGCCCCAACCCCGGGGACGGACTCCGTTCGGAGGTGCCCTCAGGTCGGGCGACGGCAAGCGGAGTTCCCTCAACAGGGGGACAGACAATGGGGGACCCCGCCCGGGGCCGGGCGCGGCTGGGCGAGGGGCCAGCCCGAACAGGGGGACAGGCAATTGGGCGTGGGGGCCTATGGGCGGCGCTTGTTCGAACGGGGGTGGGATCGCATGATCGCATGGAACGTTGGACCGACTGGTCCGCTGACGCCTGCATGAACGAAGGTCCTTTCACCCAATTGCCGGCAAATCTGCCGGTGCCCCAGGACGATGGGGCGTGCAATCACCTGCCCGAAATGCCGGTTCCTGATCTTGATTTGCCATCCACCTCCGGGGAACGGGTGCATCCCGGGCGGCGATCCGGAGTGACGGTCCTTTACGCGTATCCACTGACGGGTCGACCGGGAGTGGCCCTGCCCGAGGGGTGGGACTCCATCCCCGGAGCGCGCGGCTGCACCCCGGAGTCCTGCGCCTTTCGGGATCTTCACGGGGACTTTCGCCGCCTTGGGGCGGAGGTTTTCGGGCTGAGTACCCAGTCGACGGGGTACCAGCGGGAGGTCCGCGACCGTCTGCATCTGCCTTTCGAATTGCTCAGCGATGAGCACTTCGTGTTCACCGACGCCTTGCGGCTGCCGACGTTCACGGTCGAGGGAAGTCGGCTCCTTCGTCGGCTGACGTTGATTCTCCGCTCGGGCAGGGTCGAGCGGGTGTTCTATCCCATCTTCCCACCGGATCGCCATGCCGCCGAGGTGGTGGCGTATCTGAACGCCAACCGGACCCTGGCCTGAGGGATCCGGTGGGTTGCGGGGGTGGTTCCGTCGCGGAGGGAAGTGCGCCGGCCGGAGGCGCGGATCTGAGGATTACGGACGCCGGGGTGAACCGACGACGGTGAGGACTTCGTCGTCGCGGTCGGGAACCCGGGACCGGGGGCCGCCCGGAGCGGAGGCAGGTGCGGAGGCTTGTTTGGTGTCGAAGGGCTTTCCGCCCAGATCAGTCCAGACTTTCTCGACCTGCGACGCGAACATGCCGCCGAGGTAGATGGCGATCTTGTCCTTCTTCGATAGTTCGGTCCGGAGTGTTTCGATGGAGGCCTTCGCTTCGGCGGGGGTTTTACCGGCGGAGAGAAGCTTTCCAACCCCCGACTGAAGCTCGCGGAAGAAGGCGATCTGGTGGTCGAGGATTTCGACGCCTCCGAGAAGACCGTGGCCCGGGCAGACGATTTTGGGATCGAGGGCGCGGGCGGCTTCGAGGGTGGGGATCCAGTCGCGGGAACTGCCGTCGCCCATGTAGTTGTAGGGGCCGTTCACGCAGGCGTCGCCGGTGAACAGGATCCGTTCCTTGGGCAGCCAGGCGAAGCCGTCGCCGTGGGTGTGGGCAACGCCAAACCAATGCAGTTCGACACGCTGAGCGCCGTTGTCGAAGACCATTTTTTTCGGGAACAGGAGGGAGGGGGGAACGAGTTTCGAATCCCGGACGTCGTCGCGTCCCTTGGCGGTGTCCTCCCAGCGGCCCGGAGTGGTGCCGAAATGGCCGGTCTCGTACTTCTTCATTTCGGCCAGCACACCTTCATGCGCAACGACCGTGGCGCCCAGGTCGGTCCAGACCTTGTTGCCGTAGGCATGATCGCCGTGGTGATGGGTATCGAAGGCGAAGCGGATGGGACGATCGGTGGAGGCCTTGATCTTGGGGAGGATTTCCCGGGCGCCGGAGGGGAAGTTGGCGTCGATGACGAGGACGTAGTCCTGGAAGACGATCCAGCCGTTGTTGCAGTGCCCCTTGCGGCCGATGTCGCCTTCGTGGAACCAGACGCCGGGGGCGACTTCCTGGGGTTTGTTGACCTCGGCGTTGGCGGTGGTGGTGGCGGGGCCGAGGGCCAGGGTGAGGGCGCTCAGGATGGGCAAGCCCCAGGATCGGATCATGATCCTGGGGTGCTACGCGGTTCGATAAGCGGGGGCAAGCCTCGTATCCAACGCCGGAGGCCTCAGAGCGATTCGGGGGAGAGACCGGTGCCGAGGATGCTGCAGGCCTGGATGACGTTGATCCCGAGGGCTTCGGCGGCGGCGACCACCTCGGGCGAGTCCGTGCCGGGATTCAGCCACAGTTCATCGCAGCCGCGTGCGGCGATGTCGGGCAGCACCTTGAGCAGAACGGGTGGGGGCAGGTAGACCGAGATCAGATGGGGGCGTTGGGGCAGGTCGCGGATCGAGGCGAGGGCGGGGATGCCCTCGATGCTGGTCTCGCGCGGGTTGATGGGGAAAACCTGGAAACCCTGACGCACGTAGGCGCGGACGGCCTTGTTTCCGAATTTGGAACGGTCCGTGGAAGCCCCGATGACGGCGACGGTTTTCATGGGTGCAGGGGGTGTCGTTGATTCGGATGGCTGATGCCGACGATCCGATGACCGATCCGGGAAACCGTCCCGGGTTCAGAGCAGCCGGGCCTGCCGGGATTCCTTGTCGAAAGTGGTGCTGAAACTTTCGGCGCGGGCGGCGCGACGTTCCATGATGTGCTTTTCCAGCTTGGGGCTGTAAGCGACGGGATATTCGCCGTTGAAGCAGGCGAGGCAGAAGGAATTCGCGGGATCACCGACGGCCCGGACCATGCCTTCGAGGGACAGGTAACCGAGCGAGTCCGCGTTCAGATAACGGCGGATCTCGTCGAGCGTGTAATTCGCGGCGAGCAGCTTGGAGCGGTCGGGGAAGTCGATGCCATAGACGCACGGGTTCATGTGCGGGGGGCAGCTGACGAGCACGTGGACTTCCTTGGCGCCGGCCTGTTTGAGGCTGGTGACGCGTGAGCGGCAGGTGGTGCCGCGGACGATGGAGTCATCGACGATGATCACGCGTTTGTCGCGCACCAGTTCGGCGATGAGGTTCAGTTTCACCCGGACATTGACGTCGCGGATGGTCTGGGTGGGTTGGAGGAAGCTGCGGCCGACGTAATGGTTTCGGACGAAGCCCATTTCGTAGGGCACGCCGGATTCGGCGGAGTAGCCGAGCGCGGCGTAATTGCCGCTGTCGGGCACGGGCATGACGAGATCCGCATCGATCGGGTATTCGCGGGCGAGTTGTCGTCCCATCTCGATGCGGGTCCGGTAGACGCTATGGCCGTCGATGGTGCTGTCGGGGCGGGCGAAGTAGACGTACTCGAAGATGCAGAGGGCGCGCCGTTTGTGTTCCGGGAAGGGCCGGATGCTGCGGGGTCCTTCCTTGTTGATGATGACGACTTCGCCGGGGTCGATGTCGCGCACGAACGTGGCGCCGATGAGGTCGAAGGCGCAGGTTTCGGAGGCGAGCACCCAGCCGTCGTTGAGGCGGCCGAGGGCGAGGGGACGGAAGCCGAAGGGGTCGCGGACGCCGATGAGTTCATCGGTCGTCATGATGACGAGGGAGTAGGCGCCTTCGATGCGGGACAGGGCGTTGACGAGGGGGTTGGGGTCGGTCGGGGTGGGCGGCTGCGCCATCAGGTGCAGGATGATCTCGCTATCGACGGTGGTCTGGAAGATGGAGCCTTTTTCCTCGAGTTCGTCGCGGAGCTGGGCGGCGTTGGTGAGGTTGCCGTTGTGGGCGATGGCGATGGGGCCGCGGGCGCAGTTCACCACCAGCGGCTGGGCGTTGGTGAGGGTGGAGGATCCGGTGGTGGAGTACCGGGTGTGTCCCACGGCGATGGACCCGACCAGATTATGGAGGGTGTTCCCGTTGAAGATGTTGGGAACGAGACCCATGCCGATCTCCCGTCGGAACTGCCGGCCGTCACTGGTGACGATGCCGGCACTTTCCTGACCCCGGTGCTGCAGGGCGTAGAGACCGTAGTAGGCGAGTTCTGCGGCGTTCGGGCAGCCATAGACGCCGAAGACACCGCAGTAATGTTTGGGTTGGTGGGGGGGAACGGCCATCGTCGCGCCCGGGAAGGTTCGCCGCTGGGCGTGGTATCGCAAGCGCCAAAAGGGACTGAGTTTTGGAGCACGTCGAGGGCTGGCGAAATGGGATGGGAACGCTACGTTGGGCGCCGCTTCGGCGAAACGAGATGCGGATAGTCCAGCTCACACCGGGTGCGGGAGGCATGTTTTGCGGGGCTTGTTTGCGCGACAACGCGCTGGTGAAGGCCCTGCGGCAGGCGGGGCATTCCGTGACCCTGCTGCCTCTTTACCTCCCGCTGAAGACCGACGAACCGGACGAAAGCCGTGGGGCGCCGGTGTTTTTCGGGGGGATCAATGTCTACCTTGAACAGCGGTTCCCGGTGTTCCAGCACCTGCCCGCCTGGCTTCGGCGCTGGTTGGATTCCCCGAAACTGCTCCGTCTGGTGGGTACCCGCGCGGCGCAGACGCGTCCGGACCAGGTGGGGGACCTTACGGTCTCGATGTTGCGGGGCGAGACGGGGAACCAGGCGCGGGAGATCGACGAACTCATTGCCTGGCTTCGGGATCATGAACGACCGGACATCATCTGTCTCTCGAACGGCCTTCTCGCCGGCATGATCCGCCGACTCAAACGCGAGTTGGGGGTGGCGGTGGTGGGCACGCTTCAGGGGGAGGATGCCTTCGTGGATGCCCTGGCCCCCAACCATCGCGAGGAAGCCTGGCGGTTGCTCTCCGAACGCCTGGCTGAGGCGGATGGGCTGGTGGCGGCGAGCCGGTATTACGCGGATCAGATGGCGCGTCGGTTGGGGTTTGCCTCCGACCGCATCGCCGTCGTTCCGAATGGCCTGAGCCTGGAGGGATGGAAGGTCGCGGAGACCCGGCCCCAGCCCCCGGTGCTCGGTTACTTTGCCCGCATGTGCACCGACAAGGGCCTGGACCGTTTGGTGGACGCCTACCTCTTGATTCGGCGCAGCGGCCGGGTCCCGGGACTTCGGTTGGCGGTGGGGGGCGGGCTGAGTCCGTCGGATCAGCCCCTGGTGGATGCTCTTCAGGCCAAGCTTCGGTCGGCGGGGGTCTGGGGCGATTGTGAATTCCGTCCGAACCTGACCCATGCCGAGAAGCAGGAGTTCCTGCGGGGGTTGAGTGTGCTTTCGGTTCCGGCGCACTACGGGGAGGCATTCGGGCTCTATCTGATCGAGGCGATGGCGGCAGGTGTTCCCTGGGTACAGCCGGCGACTGGGGCTTTTCCCGAGATTGCGGAGGCTTCGGGAGGCGGTCTCCTGTGTCGGGCGAACGATTCGGCGGCATTGGCCGAGGAGATCGTTAAAGTTCTTGAGGATTCTGCCTTGGCGGCTCGTTTAGGGCAGGCGGGAAGGGCTTCCGTGGAACGACTTTATCACGCTGGAGAGGCGGCTCGACGGCTGATTGGGGTGTTTGACGGCGTTTTGTCGGGGCGTCGCTCGGGCCGGGGTTCGTCCCAAATCCCCGGATAAGAAACCACGAAGGCACGAAGGCCAAGAAGACACGCCCTGGCCGAGGTGGCGGGGTTCAAGTCGCCGTAGCGGATTTCGGAGTGGGTACGCCTCTCCTTCTCGGGGAGCGCTTTGGGGCGGAATTCGAGGATTCGGTTGGCTGTTGTGCGGGGATCGAAGGCTCGTCATCCGGGGTGGCGGCCGGATAGATTGCCGGGGAAGGGATCGACTGATTCGCCGCTATGCCCAGCCAATTCGCTCTCACCCGGACCGTCGAGTTTTCGGAGACCGACATGGCCGGGATCGTCCATTACTCGAATTTCTTCCGGTACATGGAGTCAGCCGAGCACGCGTTCTTCCGGTCGATCGGGTTCTCGGTGGCGGCTCGACCGGGGGCGCCGAAGGTTGGGTGGCCGCGGGTGCATGCGAGTTGCGACTATCATCGGCCGCTGCGCTTTGAGGATCGGGTGGAGATCCGGCTGCGGGTGGTGGAGAAGCGTTCGAAGTCGATCGGGTACGAGTTTCGATTCTTCAAACTCGGGGCCGCGGAGCCTGAGGAAGTGGCCCGGGGCCGGCTGACGGTGGTCTGTGTTGCCCACCAAGCGGATGGCACCATGAAAGCGACCCCGATTCCGGAGGAGATCGACCGCCTCATCGAGGTGGCGGTGGTGGAAACGCCGGCCTCGGCGAACCAGCCCGGAGTCTGATCTCTTTATCGTTAAGGCGAAGAAGAAGCCTGAATTGGGTCCCCTTTTTGGGTGAAAAGGGCCGAAAGGGGGACGCCTGGAGAGGTTTCGCCTGCGGCTCTTGTGGAGCAGAGGGCGAACGTCAGGCCCGTTCTTCGAGCAGATCGCGCCGGCCGCCGGAGAGCAGTTGTTCGACGAAAGAGGTCGAATAGACGCCGCGCCGGAAGTTCGGGTCCTGAAGGATGGCCTGTTCGAAGGGGATGGTGGTCTTGATCCCGGTGATCATGTACTCGGCCAGGGCCCGGCTCATGCGGTCCATGGCTTCCCGCCGGTCCTTCCCGAAGGTGATCAGCTTTCCGATCATCGAATCGTAGTACGGGGGGATGACGTAGCCGCCGTAGGCGTGGGAATCCACGCGCACGCCGCGTCCTCCGGGGGCGTAATACATTTCGATCCGGCCGGGGGAAGGGCGGAAGTCGTCGAAGGGATCCTCGGCATTGATCCGGCACTCGATGGCGTGGCCTTTGAAGGCGATGTCGGAGTCCCGGAGCCGCAGCGGTTCGCCCATGGCGATGAGCAGCTGTTGTTTGACGAGGTCGACGCCGGTGACTTCCTCGGTGATCGGGTGTTCGACCTGAATCCGTTTGTTGACCTCAAGGAAGTAGTAGTTCCCCTGGGGGTCGACGATGAACTCTACCGTTCCAGCATTCGAATAACCGGCTTCTTCGGCGATTCGGATGGCTGCTTTGCCCATTTTCTTCCGCAGATCGCGATGTTTGTTCTCGATCAGGGGGGAGGGTGTTTCCTCGACGATCTTCTGGTTGCGGCGTTGGATGGAGCAGTCGCGTTCGCCGAGGTGGATGATGTTGCCGCGGGAATCGCCGAGGATCTGGAACTCGATGTGATGGGGGTTCTCGATGAACTTCTCGATGTAGACCCCGGAATTTCCGAAGCATTTTTCGGCTTCAGCGCGGGCGGTGTGGTAGCCCGTGACCAGAGACATGTCGTTATGAGCGACGCGCATGCCCCGGCCGCCGCCGCCGGCGATGGCCTTGATGAGGACCGGGTAGCCGATTTTGGCGGCGACCAGTTTGGCTTCCTGTTCGTTTTCGACGACGCCGTCGGAGCCGGGGGGGGTGGCGACGTTGGCGCGTCGGGCGAGGGCGCGGCTGACATCCTTATCTTCGAGCGCCTTCATGGCGCGGGCGCTGGGGCCGATGAAGCGGATGTTGCAGCTGGTGCAGATTTCCTCGAAGTGCGCGTTCTCGGAAAGGAAGCCGTAACCGGGGTGGATGCCGTCGACGTCCGCGATTTCGGCGGCACTGATGATGCGATCGATGCGAAGATAACTCTCCGAGGCAGGTCCTTTACCGATGCAGATGGCTTCATCTGCCAGGTGGACGTGCATGGAGTTGGCGTCGGCCTCGGAATAGACGGCGACGGTGCGGATATTCAGTTCGCGGCACGCGCGGATGACGCGTACGGCGATTTCTCCGCGATTGGCGATCAGGACCTTCTCAAACATGAGGGAGCCGTGGTGCGGAGATGGCGGGCCCTAGAGGGGGCGGAGGCGGAAGAGGGGTTGGCCGAATTCGACGGGTTTGGCGTTATCGACGAGGACCTGGGTGACGACGCCGCGGACTTCGGCTTTGATTTCGTTCATCACCTTCATGGCCTCGATGATGCAGACCACGGTATCGGGGTTCACTTCGGTGCCGACGTCGGCATAAGCGCTCGATTCCGGTGAGGGTGAACGATAAAACGTTCCGATCATCGGGGATTTTACCTCGATGGCGGCGGAAGGGGGATCGTTACGGGAGGGGGAGGAACCAGGAGCGGGAAGGGCGGAAGCGGACGAAATCGGGGGAATCGAGGTGACGGTATCGTCAAAGTTGACGGCTTGATTGCCGTTCATCCCTCGTTTCAGCCGGATTTTGAATTCCTGACGCTCAAGTTCGAACTCCGAGATCGCGTTTTTGCGCATCAGATCGATGATCGCCTTGATGTCTTTCAGATCCACAGCGTAGCTCCTGTCGGTCAGCCCAACGGTTGGCCGGGAGGAGTACAAATTCCCCCGGAGGAACAAAAAGAGCAGCAGCCGATAGTCGACTCCTGCTCTCCTCGTTCCGAAGTGGGCCGGACGCTAACGAGAGGGCCGCATTCGGTCAAGTGGAGTTTGGCAACCGGCGATCCGGGGTCTCAGAACCGTATTCAAATCCCTTAGTTTGGGTTATTTTTGAGCGCCCGTTAATGTTACAGCCGCTCGGAGTGCCAAAATGTACGATTCTGGACCAAATCCGGCGATCACCCCCTTCACCACCGGGGCGATGAGGGATCGGTGGCGGAATTCCTCCCGGGCGTGGATGTTGGACAGGTGGATTTCGAGGGTCGGCGTGCCCCCTGCGGTGATGGCGTCGCGGAGCGCGACGCTGGTGTGGGTGTAGGCGGCGGCGTTCAGCACGATGACGTCGGTGGTCGAAGCCGCCTGCTGGATCCAAGTCACCAGTTCGCCCTCATGATTCGACTGGCGGAAATCGATGCTGACGCCGAGCGGACCCGCGGCGTCGCGGACTTTCAGTTCGATATCCGCGAGAGTGAGTCGGCCGTAGATGCCGGGTTCGCGTGTACCCAGCAGATTCAGGTTCGGGCCATTGAGATACAGGACGCGCATGGCCGGAGGTTATCCGGGGCGCGACCGGTTCTCAGCAGGAAAAGGGATTCGGAGCGGGTCAGCTCCGAACCCGAGCCAGGGCCCATCCGAGCAGGGCGAAGGCGCACCAGGAGGTGGCGGGAATATAGAGACCGAACTCGACCAGGCCGTGGGTGAACCAGGCGAGCAGGCCGAGGCCGACGGCGGTGACCAGCGGATCCCGTGCCTGGGGTGGGGTCTCGTTCCGTTTTCGATACAGCCACCCGAGGGACCCCAGCACGAACCCGGAGTAGCTCAAAAACCCTGGGAATCCGGAGTCGGTGGCCTGTTGGAGAAAGTCGTTGTGGGTCAGTTGAGCCATTTCGGACTCGGGGCGTTTGACGCGGGCGTAGACCCGTTTGAACGCGCCGGGGCCTTGTCCGAGCACGGGACGTTCCGCGAATCCTTTCCAGGCCGCGCTCCAGTAATCCATTCGTGCGACCGCGCTGGTGGGGCCTTGGGCAAGTTTCTCCCGGAAGACGACGCCGAATGCCACCAGGCCGAGGGCGGCGAAGGCGGTGGCGATGCCGAGGCGGAGTCGGAGCGGGATCGGTGCGGAGAAGAGCATCAGCAACGCGATTCCCATGGCGATGAGCCAGCCGGCCTTGGAACCGGACCAGACCAGGACCAGCAGGGCGACGGCACCGGCGATCAATCCGGCGGTGCGTTGACCGGGGATACCCCAGCGCAGACCCCATCGGCCGGCGAGCAGGACGGTGGGGGGAAGCAGCAGCAGGATCGCTCCGGCGAGGGCATTGGGATACACCAAGGTCGCGAACACCCGGTTGCTGCGGATCCGGGCCAGGTATTCGGGCGGGAGTTGGGCGGCGTTCGGGCCTTCGAGAATGATCTTCCGGGTGGCCTCAAGACCGCCCAGGCGTTGTTCGATCCCGAAAACCAGAACGGCCAGGAAGGCGAGAATCAGGCACATCCAGAAAATCCGCGGTTCCGCGACCCTACTGAGGGCCCAGTGACCGAGGCCGAAGCAGGCGGTCAGGCAGACGAAGTGGATCAGGATCAGTCGGGAGATGGGCGGATCGATGGATGGGAGGGAGGCGACGAACTGCCAGAGAAGCCAGCCCCCCAGAAGCATCAGGAGTGGAATCGGGGCGCGGGGCGACCGGTTCTTCAGCGAACTGAGAAAAGCCAATCCGATCAGGCTGACCGCCAGCAGACCGAACTGCCCGATCCGGACCGGCCAGGAGAACACCCGCCATTCCTCGGCGGTTTTGGGGAGGTCGACCAGGTGATCGAGCACCACCGGGTTGCCGAACTTGAGCAGACCGAGGCCAAGAAGCAGGCCGAAGACTCCGGCGAAGGCGGTTCCGAGGGAGTCGGACGCGGAACCGGCATCGCCATGGCCAGCCGAGTGGGAGGCGATTGTGGCGGGCCGCGGGGGGGATGGCTCGGACGACAGACGCATGTCCGATTAGAAGTCGAGACGGAGCAGGGCCACCTCAAGGGCGAGGGCTTCCTGGACGTTGGTATGGAGCAGGGCCTGGGTTTCCTCGAGCAGCCGAAGATTCGCGGCGGCGCGGGTGTCGGTCAGTCGCCGGGCCAGGGCTTCCGAATCTTCGGCGAGGTCCGGCAGGGCGAGAAGCGAGGTGGGTTGGCCGAGCGTCAGCAGCCAGACATCGCGGAGCCACCATTGGAGCAGTTGGAGCGTCTGTCCCCGGCGCAGCCGGTATTCGGCTTCCACGGCGGCCTTGGATTCCTCCTCCCATTGCTCGCGCAACGAGGGGTCGATGTCCTTGTAATGCCGGGCTGGGGAACGGGCTTCGACCGTGGATTCGGCGGCTTTTTTCTGGGATTCGAGGTGGCGGAGCAGGCGGTCGAGCAGCTGGTAGCGGGCGAGGAAGCTGGCGGGGGGTGTCCGTGTGTCGGCGGCGAACGACCGGATCCACTGGGTTTGGTCTTCGGGCGGCACATGAACCCCGGGGAACACGAGGCGCAGGCAGCGGGAGAGGATGGTTTCGAGCAGGCGCTCGGGTTCGGTGCTGAGCAGGATCAGCAGCGAGCGCGAGGGGGGTTCCTCGAGGGTCTTCAGGAAGGCGTTGGCGGCGTTGGGGTGAAATCGGTCGGCGCCCACGATGATCCCCACCTTGTAGGCGGCTTCGGTGGGCTTGAGTTGGACCGCCTGGATGAGCTCCCGGACCTGTTCGATGCGCACCACCCTCATCTTGGATTCGGCCCGGAGCCAGTGGACGTCCGGGTGGATCTGTTCCGCGATGCGCCGGCAGCTGGAGCAGCGGTGGCAGGCGGCGAGGGGGAGACCGGTCCCGGAGACTTCGGTCGGGGCGGTGCAGTTGACCGTGGCGGCGAGTTCCCGGGCGATACGTTCCAGGACTTCGGGGGTATCCCCGGAGAACAGGTAGGCATGACCCAGGCGTCCGCGCTCGAGACTCCGTTGGAGGAGTCCGATGGATTGGCGGGCATCGGGGAAGTCGGTCCAGGCCACGGACCGTTTCTAGACGGGAGGTGGCGGGATGGCACGGAGGAAATCCTGGGAGGGGAGAAGCGGCTTGGCGGACGGGTGGCGGGCGGCAGACTGGGGCCGTGATCCGACTTGGAGTGACTGGCGGAATCGGGATGGGGAAGACGATGTCGACCCGGATTCTGGAGCGATGGGGAATCCCGGTGGCGGACAGTGATCTTATCGCGCGGGAGATCGTCCAACCCGGGCAGTCGGCGTTGGACGCGGTTCGACGGGAGTTCGGGGAAGGGGTGTTGGCTGTGGATGGGACCCTTGATCGCGGTCGGTTGGCGGGGATTGTGTTCGCAGATCCCACGGCCCGGGGCCGGCTCGAAGCCATTCTGCATCCGCGGATCCGGGCGGAGTGGGAGGGGCGGTTGGATCGTTGGGCGGGGGAGGCGGTGCCGGTGGGGGTGGCGGTGATTCCCTTGTTGTTCGAGACCGGGGCGGAGGATCGGTTTGATGCGATCGTGTGCGTGGCGTGTTCCGCGACCAGTCAGATCGAGCGACTCCGCCAGCGGGGATGGACGGACGAGGAGTGCCGGCGGCGGATCGCGGCCCAGATGGCTGTGGAAGAGAAGATGAAGCGGTCGCGGTTCGTGGTGTGGACGGAGCCGCCGCCGGCCGAGCATGCCCTGCAACTGGAACGGATCCTGGCGTCGCTGGGTCTCTGGCCTGCGGTGAATCCAAAGCGGTGACATGTCCCCGCAGTCCACGGGCCAGGTTCGCTCCTGCACGCGGCTCAGTCCGTGGTCGGAGCTTCGCCTGCTTTCGATTCCGGTTTCGATTCCGTTTCAATACCGGTCGTTGGTCCGGTAGGCTTTTTCACCCATGGCTGCCTTGCCTCAAGTTTCTCTTGGTCGTCCTGACGGTCGTTCCGTGGATGCCCTTCGTCCCATTCGATTCGAGAATGGCATCGCTCCCAACGCGGCGGGATCGACGCTCATTCATTGGGGCAACACGCGCGTGTTGTGTGCGGCCTCGGTGGAGGAGGTGGTGCCGCGGTGGATGAAGGAGCAGGGGGTGCCGGGTGGATGGCTGACGGCGGAGTATTCGATGCTTCCGTACAGCACCAACGACCGGAAACCGCGGGATATCACGAAGGGCCGGTTGGACGGGCGATCGAGCGAGATCCAGCGGTTGATTGGGCGGGCGTTGAGGTCGGCGGTGGACCTTCCGAAGCTCGGCCAGCGCACCCTCTGGATTGATTGCGATGTGTTGCAGGCGGATGGCGGCACCCGGACGGCGGCGATCACGGGGGCTTGGGTGGCACTGAATCTTGCGCTGCGGAAGCTTCAGGCGCAGGGCAAGCTGCCCCAGAATCCCATCGCGGAGCAGGTGGCGGCGGTCAGTGTCGGGGTGGTGAACGGCAAGCCCCTGCTGGATCTCTGTTACCTCGAGGACGCGGCGGCGGCGGTGGACATGAACCTGGTGATGACGGCGACCGGCCGGTACATCGAGCTTCAGGGATCCGGGGAGGAGGCGACTTTCAGCCGTGAGGAACTCGACGCGCTGTTGGTTCTGGGACGCCAGGGCATCGACCAGTTGGTTGCGTTGCAGACGGCGGCGCTGGCTGCGATCTGACGGTTTCCCTTTTCATCCGACAACCCCTCACGTTCGAACGCTTTTTCAGCCGCCATGACCACGACGCCGTCCACGACGCTTCTATTCCTGCGCCACGCCGAGGTGGAGGAGAGTTACCACCGGGTGTTTGGGGGTCGCATCGACATGGCGATTTCGCCGTTGGGCCATCGCCAGGCGGAGGCGCTGGCGGCGTATGTGGCGCGGCGTTTCAAGGTGGATGCCATGCATTCGAGTCCGATGCAGCGGGTGCGCCTGACCATGGCGCCGTTGCTGGCGCGGGTGCCGGTGACGCCGGTGTATGACGACGGATTGCGCGAGGTGGATTTCGGGGCGTGGACGGGGTTGCGTTGGGAGCAGATTTCGGAGAAGTACGGCATCACGGCGTACGACTGGCTGGATGCGTTGGAGCGGGGGACGATGCCGGAGGCGGAGCCGGAGGAGTTATTCCGACGCCGGGTGGAGCAGTCGGTGCGTCGGGTGATGGCGGAGCAGGAGGGGAAAACGACGGTGGTGGCCTGCCATGGCGGAGTGATCCGCATGGCGTTGGCGGTCCTGCTGGAGCTGCCGTTGCACAAGATGACCCATTTGGAGATCGATTATGCGAGCCTCACCTGGGTCGAGTGCATCGGCCGCAAGATCGAGATGCAGCTGCACAACTTCACCCCCTGGCGGGATCTGTAGCCGGGTGGGGCGGGTCAGCGGGTGGGCTGGACACCGAATCGGTGGAGCACGTTTCGCAGCAGCCGGCCCCAGCGCGCGTCGGCGTGCAGCGCCCAACCGGAGCCGATTGAACCGGCGTTGAACACCGTTCCGCCCTCGGGTCGTTCCCACCAGATCATCTCGCCGCCCTGCTCGTTGGCGGGGCGGATCGGTCGGAAAAAGTAATCGAAGGCGGAACCGCCGTGGGCCCAGGGGATGACGCCGTTGGCGAGGCGCCGCATGCCGTCGGGGTCCTGGGGCATGACGGAACCCGGGGGAACAGGTCCGGCGGCCAGCGAGGCGAGGGTGGAAAGGCGCACGTCGAATTCGTGGCCGTTGGCCATGGGGGTGGAACCAGGCCCGGCCCAGCCGAAGCGGTCCCCTGGTTTCAAACCGGTTTCCTCGGGCTCATGGAACAACGGATCCCCGGTGGCTTCGGCGATCCACGGGCCAAAGTTCCGCACTTCCCCCTGATTGTTCCAACCGAGGGTTTCGAGGCCGATCAGGCGCCAGCCCGGAAATCCGCATTCGCGAAGCATGCCCCCGCGTTGTCCGTCATGACTGTGCCAGGCCTCGCCCCGTTGCTCGGGCCGGAGTTGGTCGCCGGGAGCGTCGACCTTCCGGCATTCCATGATCGTTCCCTCCGGATTGAAGCTCACCCGCCAGAAGAGGGAATTGCCACTGAGCACCATGGCCCGGCCCCCCGCTCCGAGATACTCCTCGAGGCCGCGGTACATCTCGATGGACCAGTATTCGCTGTGACCGTTGATCAGGAAGACGCGGTGGCTGCGCAGTTGGCCCGGGTTCCGGTGCAGGTCGAGATCCGAAATGACCTCGTAATCGTAGCCTTCCCGCTCCAGCCAGGTCTGGGTGAACCGGTCGGCGCGGGCGAGATGGCTGTAGTCGGTGGCATCCCCGTAACGCAGGTACGGTCCCGAGGCGGGCCAGGGAAGGCGGGAGCCGAGCTGGTAGGTTCCCGGTCCGGCGGCATGCCCGCGGTAGAAGGAAAACGCCGGCGGATTTCCCTCCGCGTTGGGAAGTCCATCGGTCCCGCAAATCTGGCGCGCGCCCGGTTGAATCCTGCCGAAGGCCGAGGCGTTGTAGGCCCGCCAGGTGTTGGTGGCGGCCAGCAGGAGGATCGGGGCGGCCCGCCGACGCGGTGATCGTCGCACCACGAAGGTGGCATGCTGAAAGTGCGGTTTGCCGTCCTCCTCCCAACGAAGCCGGAGCACATGGAACCCAGATCGAATGCCCGCCGGCACCTTCCAGCGAAGGGACGGTTCCCAACCGCAGTCGTAGAGATCATCGGAGAGAAGCCGAAGTCCATGGCCACGTCGGGGATCCTCCGCGGGTTGGTAGTCCGCGAATCGCGGAATCCCGGCATCGAACGAAGGTCCGCCGATCATCCAGGTCCCGTGATTGATGATCTGGCCGTGACGTCCGTGACGCGAGATGTCGCGCACTTGGGCCCCGCGTTCCTCGGCGAAGGTCCAGCACGCCAGCACTGCGGGACCGGTCGAGGGAAGAAGTCCCTGCTCGCCGTGCCGTTGCTGGATCTCCTCGTCGCTGATCGCGTTGTTCCGCACCACCACCATGGCGAGGTCGCCGTCGAGCAGCCGTGTGGTCACGGCCTTTTCGCTCATCGCGCCCAGCCGGATTGGATGCGGTCCTGGCCGGAGCGGTCCAGGGAACGGCCAGGAGGAGACTTTTCGTCCGTCGACCCAGACCTGTTTCTCCGCGCCGTCCCAGCGTGCCACGAGATGATGCCATCGGCCCCGGGTCACCTGGCCGGGGGGTGTCCGGTGCACCAGCGCGTCATCTTCGGAGACACCATCGCCCAGGTAGAATCCGACGTACCCGTCCTTGCCGATTCCCAGGGCCCAGCCTTCCGACGATTCCTTGTCCTCCTGGCTGACGACGCCCATGAGGCGGTCGGTGCGCCAGGGGCGAACCCAGGCTTCGACGGTGAAGGAGGTGAGGGAGCCTTTCAGCCGCTTCGCGACATGCACGTAGGATCCCGGATGGATGGGCTGGGTCTGGGGAGGGATCGTGCCGAACGGATGGAGGACCGTGTCGTCCGCCGGATCCTCGACGTTCAGTCCAAGCCGGCAGATTTCGGCCTGAACCGGCCGGTCATGACTCAGATGGAACTGGATGACTTCGCCGGGTGCGGTGCTTTCGCGGTCGGCGTAGACGTGAACGCCGGGGACGATTTGCGGCTGATGCGGGGGAATCGGTTCGGTGCGATGCCGACTGGGGCTCAGGCGCAGACCCGACCAGGCGGTGGGCGACGCGGCGACGAGGCCGGTGGCGGTGGCGCTGCGAAGCAGGAACTCACGGCGGGAGGGCGTCATGGGTGGTTGGGAGTGGGGAGTGTAGAGGAGGGAGTGTGGAGAAGGGAGAGGGGAGTTGGGAGCCAGGAGTGCGGAGTTTGGGGTTGGGAGAAGGGAGCCCTGATCCCCATGTGAGGAACCAACGGAAAGGCGGGTTGCACCACGAAGGCACGAAGGGCACGAAGGAAATGCGGCGTAGCTGATTTCCCGGTTACGCCGCCCTTCGACCTTCGACCTTCGACCCACGACCCACGACCCACGACCTACTCCCGTCCCCCCCAGACGCCAGACGCCAGACCCCAGACTCTCCCCACTCCCCACTCCCACTCGCAGCTTCGCAACGCGCAGGGGATTCGGTAAAAGGGGTCCATGCCGAGCTTCGATATCGTGTCGCAGGTGAATCCGATGGAGATCGAGAACGCCGTCAATCAGGCGAAGAAGGAACTGGCCAACCGGTTTGATTTCAAGGGCAGTCCGGCGGAGATCGTTCTGGATAAGAACGAGATCAAGCTGACGGCGCAGGACGCGTTCAAGATCAAGGCGGTGGAGGAGATCGTGGTGGGCAAGCTGGCGAAGCGTTCCATCAGCCTGAAGAGCGTGGAGCGCAAGGATCCGGAGATCTCCCCGCTGGGGCATGCGCGACAGACCATCTTGATCAAGCAGGGGTTGGACGCGCCGACGGCCAAGCTGGTGAGTTCGTTTGTGCGGGATCTGAAGTTGAAGGTGACGGCCCAGATTCAGGGGGAGGAACTCCGGGTCACGGGAAAGAACCGGGACGATCTCCAGGCGGTCATTGCCGCGGTGCGTGGCCACGATTTCCCGGTGGCGCTGAACTTCGTCAACTTCCGCGACTGACATCCGTGGAGGATGAGCTGGTTGGGAGGCGTTCCGGCCGGGGCTTTGGTGGTGAGGTCCGCGGCCACTGGCTGATCAGCATGCCAATGAACATCAGCGCGGCTCCCGCGTAGCCGCGCAAGCCCAGTCGTTCGCCCAGGAACCAAGCTCCGAAAAAGGCGGCCGACACCGACTCCAGGCTCATGAGGATGGCGGCATGGGAGGGTGGTGCGTTGCGTTGTCCGGTGATCTGGAGAGCGAAGCCGAGGGCGCAGCAGATGATTCCCGAGTAGAGCAGCGGCAGGGCGATGGTGCGCAGGCCGGTGGCGGTCCACGTCTCCAACAACAGGGCGAAGGGCGCCATCAGGATCGTGGACACCACGAGCTGGAGCACGGTGAGTTCCAGTCCATCCCAGCGTTTCGCGAAGTGACCGACGGCGTGCACGTGGATGGCCCAGAAGCCGGTCGAGGCGAGCACGAGCAGATCGCCACGGCCGAGGGCGCCGGTGTCGGTGGCGCTCAGCAGGTACATTCCCCCGGCGGCGAGCAGGGCCGCGGTCCAGGTGGCGGCTCCGGGACGTGAGCCAAGGAACACGCCGAGGATGGGGACGAGCACGACGTAGAGTCCGGTGATGAACCCGGCGTTTCCGGCCGTGGTTTGGGCGATGCCCGCCTGTTGCAGCCAGCTTCCGGCGAAGAGCGCACCGCCGGTGGTCAGGCAGGCCATCCAGAATCCCGGTCGGCGCACGGCCGGCGTATCGCTGCGGGAGGCGTGCCGATATCGGCGGCCGAGCACGAGCGGCAGGAGCACGGCCAGCGCGATCAGGTTGCGGAAGGCGTTGAAGGTGAGCGGACCGAGATGTTCGGAGATCTGCCGTTGCGCCACGAACCCGCTGCCCCAGATCAGGGCCGCCGAAAGCAGGCAGGCGTCGGCGAACCAGGCGCGACGCGGTGCTTCGGGTGGGGTGAAGTCGGGTATCACGATCCGGGGCGCGGAATGTCCACGAGAAGCGAGCCTGGCGCAACGTGGGCTTCGCGGGTTCGGGCCTTCCCTGCGTGTTCCTTAACGGTCGTACGTCGCTCCGCGACGCCAACCCAAAAAACCGAGCAAACCGTGGGCGTTGCCCACGGCTACCATCCTTCTGTCTCTCCGCAACGCCGGAAAATGGCCAGGATTCAGCCCGCCCGCGTTGAGCGGGCGGTCGCCTTTGGGTGCTACGCTTCGGCGATGTCGCTGCGCCGCTCGACGCGGAGCTACTCGGCGCAGCGCGATGAGTTGCACTCCTTCGGGATGCGCGGAACCGCCTTCGAACGCCCGGTTGACGTCGTTGCTCCCAAGGTCTTGGCTGCGTCATGACCTTGTCCGGACCTTTCGCGAGCCTGATCCCCCTCGTCCTTCTGGTTTTCGGCTCCACCGAAACAGCGGTGCCTGCTGCCGAACAACGTCCCCCGCCTACCAACCACGCGGCCCGCCGGGAGCTTCCCCAGGGCCCGGGCCTCGCCGTCCGCTACCCGGCCGACGCCGGATTGAAGTCGGATCCGAACGTGATCTTCGCGGACGACTTCGAGTCGGGGAAACTGGGAGAGGGCTGGGATGAGGTGGGGAACAAGGGTGGCCGCGTGTTGAGTCTGGTGGATCCGGGCGACGGAACCGGTCTCGGTCTCGGAAAGCGCTGCCTGCGCGTCGAAGCCCATCTCGGGGAGGACACCGGTGGTGGACTGACCCGCTGGTTTGAATCGGCCGACACACTGTTCTTCCGATTTTACACGCGCTTCGACGCCGACTGCGACTACGTGCATCACTTCGTCACCCTGCGGGCCAATCGATCCCTCCAGGGACGCGACCGCTGGAGCGGGTTCGGCGGGGCGGGACTCAAGCCTGACGGCACCGAGCGCTTTTCAACGGCGATCGAGCCCTGGGGCAACTGGGGTCGATCGAAGCCGCCCGGACGCTGGAATTTCTACAGTTACTGGCACGAGATGGAGGCCTCCCCTGACGGCAAGTACTGGGGCAATTCGTTTCCCGTGCCCGAGGCTCCGGAGATTCCCCGGGACCGCTGGATCTGCGTCGAGTTCATGCTGAAGCACAACACGCCGGGAACGGCCGACGGCGAGCAGGCGTTCTGGATCGACGGTGCGCTCCAGGGCCATTGGAAGGGCATCTCCTGGCGCAAAACTCCCGGGCTCAGGGCCAACGCCCTCACCCTCGAGACCTACATCACCGACCGCTGGACCAAGCACCCGAAAAACGTGGTCTGCTTCGATGGCGTGGTTATGGCCCGGCAGTACATCGGTCCGGTTCGGCCTGCCACCCCCTGAGTTGATCGCCGATCCCGCGTTGCCGCTAAATCACCGCAAGCACCACCGCCACGGCCATGAGCACGGCTCCGGCCAGTCGGCCGCCCAGCACGCGACCGCCGAGCTGTTGTTCATCGTTCCTGAACCAGTGCCCGATCCACCAGACCAGGAGCACCATCCACAGACTCCGGGTCGAGTACACCACGTTCACCGCCGTCGAATCCCCGAAGACCGCCACGCAGGTGATCAGCAGGATTCCCTGCGCCGAGATGCACGCGGATCCCCCAAGCAACGGCAGCCAGGCCCCGCGCGGAATCTTCCAGAGCGGCTCGTGGAACAGCGGCACCAAGGCAAACGAGAAGATCGCCCCCAACCCCATCACCAACGGCACAAAACGTCCCGCCCCCCAGCTCGGCGACCACCGCTGAACCAGGACATCGAAGGTCGCAAAGAAGAACGCCGCAGCCAGCGCCCCCACCACGCTCAGCATCCATCGATGTCGTCGGCCTCCCCCCGCCAGGTGGAGCAGGGCAATGCCCGCGGTGCTGAAAGCCGCCGCCAACCACAACCGCGCCGGCACACCCGTCGACAGCAACAGCGGCGTGAGCCCCGCCACCACCACCGTCTTCATCCCCAACACCGGCGTGGCCACGGTCACATCCCCACGGGTCAGCGCAAAAAAACCGCAGGTCTGGCCGGCCACCAGCAGAAGCGCCACCACCACCGGCTGCCAGAACTCACTCCACGGCTGGCCCGGCCCCCCCAGAAAGGCCAGCGGCAAAAACAGGACCGCCGACAGGCAGTTCGCAATGAAGGTCGTCCGCCATACCCCCACCCCAAGATCCGCCGCCCGCCGCACCCACAAAGCCCCGAACACGTAGATGAGGCTGCTCGCAAACGGGAGGACAAGATGGGCACGGCCGGACACCGGTCCATCCTAGGCCAAGGCGCGTCCCGACTGAAGATCGTTGTCCGAACCGCACTTCTCCCCGGTGCCTCCCGAATTTTTGGGTGATGGAACTCGTCGCGCTGCGACGAGTAGAGCCGCGTCCAGCGGCGCAACGGCATCGCCAAAGCGCAACCCCCAAAGGCTGCCGCCCGCTCAACGCGGGCGGGGTTGTCGCAGCGCGACAACCTCTGGAGTTTGGCCATTTTCAGGCGTCGCGGAGCGACAGGAGGATGGTAGCCGTGGGCAACGCCCACGGTTTGCATGGGTTTTTAGGTTGGCGTCGCGGAGCGACGTACGATCTTCAAGGGAGATAGAGGCGAATCGAAGGGTTCATGAGGAATTGAAGGCAATCGATTCCGGCGTCGCGCCGCGACGCAGCCGAAACTCGCACTGGGTCCA
>CAYZAE010000009.1:0-15621 GCA_964476125.1 uncultured Verrucomicrobiota bacterium
TGATGGCGAGTTTGGCCGGGGTGCTGGTGTTCATGGGGGCGATGGGCAAGAGCGCCCAGTTCCCGCTGCACGTGTGGTTGCCGGACGCGATGGAAGGTCCGACGCCGGTGTCGGCGCTGATCCATGCGGCGACCATGGTGGCGGCTGGCGTTTACATGCTGGCCCGGTCCTTTTTCCTGTTCGCCCTGCCCTCGGCCTGGCCGTCGTGGCTGGGCTGGATGCAGGGGTTCACGGCGCTGGATGTCATTGCCTGGATCGGCGGCATCACGGCGTTGTTGGCGGCCCTGATGGCGGTGCAGCAGAGCGACATTAAACGGATCCTGGCGTACTCCACGCTCTCCCAGCTGGGTTACATGGTGATGGCGGTCGGCTGTGCGAAGCCCGATGCCGGCATGTATCACCTGGTGACCCATGCGTTTTTCAAGGCGCTGCTGTTCCTTGGCGCGGGGTCGTTCATTCATGCGCTGCACCACGAACAGGACATTTGGAAGATGGGCGGTCTGTCGTCCCGTCTGCCGGTGACCACCTGGACCTTTGTGGTGGGTACCCTGGCGCTGTGCGGGGTGCCGCCGTTGAGCGGGTTTTACTCCAAGGACGGCATTCTCGCCGCGGCGGAGAGCCGGCCGATCCTGTTTGGGCTGGCGGTGCTGGTGGCGGCGCTGACCACCTTCTACATGGCGCGACTTTATTTCGTGGCGCTGCGTGGGGCTCCCCGGGATGCCGGGGTGGAGCATGCGCATGAATCGCCCGGGGTGATGGTCTGGCCGCTGCGGGTGCTGGCGGTGGCCTCGATTTTTGCCGGGTTCTGGGGATTGGACCGGGCTCTGCAGGGGGCGCTGGGAGCGGCGATGGGCGAGGCTCACGGCCATGGCGCGGGGGAGGGGACCGGTTGGCTGGCTCATGCCCTCGAGCCGTTCGGTCATGCTCCTATGGCGGCCTTCATGGGGCTGATCGCGACCGTGTTCGGATTTTCGGTGGCATACACTGTTTACGGCAGTTCCCCGGCGCGGGATCCGTTGCCGGCGACGCTGGGCATGCTGGCGACCTGGATGCGCGACAAGTTCTACTTCGACGAGATCTACGCGGTACTCATCCGTGTGACGCATGACGCGGTGGCCGGGATAGCGGACTGGGTGGATCGATGGCTGGTGGGCGGACTGGCGGTTCGCGGGACGGCCGGTGGAGTGGATTTGTTGGGACGGATTTTACGACTCACGCAGACGGGTAATCTGCAGACGTACGCCTTCACGGCGGCGGCGGGTCTCGCCCTGGTGCTCTGGGTGATGCTGACCTGAACCCTGGTTGACCATGCCAACCCTTTCACCCCTTCTTTCGATTCCTGGCATTCCGCTGCTGACGGCGGTGGTGCTGCTTTTCATCCCGTCCAGCTTCAAGGTCATCATCCGGACGTTGTCCATCGCGGCGACGGCGGTCGTGACGGTGCTGGCGGTGAATCTTTTGTCCGGGTTCGACGCCGCACCGGTGGGTCCGGGCGGGTACCGGTGGGTTGAGCGCATCCCGTGGGTCGATTCCCTGGGGATCGCGCTTCAGGTGGGCGTGGATGGGGTGAACCTCGGTTTGGTCGTCATGGGGGCGATCGTGGCCTTTGCCGCGGCCTGCGTGTCGTGGGAGGTCAAGGAACGGACGAAGGAGTATTACATCCTGCTGATGGTGATGACGGGGGGGATTCTTGGTGCTTTTGTCTCCCTGGACATTTTCTTCCTCTACGTCTTTCACGAATTCGCGTTGGTGCCGACGTTCCTGATGATAGGCATCTGGGGACGGGGTGAGAAGCGGGCCGAGGCGGCCTTCCAGATCACCCTGTATTTGACCCTGGGTGCGCTGATCGCGCTGGTGGGACTGATCGCCCTCTACATGCAGTCGGGAGCGAACACCTTTGATCTCATCCGGTTGACGGAGCATGTGCGGGCGAACCCGATTCCCGCCGGTCGGCAGGCGATGATTTTCCCGTGGCTGATGTTTGGATTCGGGATCCTGGTCTCCCTGTGGCCGTTCCATTCCTGGGCACCGCTGGGGTACGGGGCGGCGCCGACGGCGACGGCGATGCTGCACGCCGGGGTGCTGAAGAAGTTCGGTTTGTACGCGTTGCTGAAGGTGGCGTTGCCGTTGCTGCCGGATGGGGCGCGGATGTGGCTGCCGCTGCTGGCGTGGTTGTGCCTGGGGAACATTTTGTATTGCGGCTGGGTGGCCATGCGGCAGCGGGATCTGAATCTCCTGATCGGCAACTCGAGTGTGGCGCACGTGGGATTCGTTTTTCTGGGGCTGGCGAGCATGACCCAGATCGGACTCACCGGGGCGGTGGTGGTGATGGTGGCGCATGGGTTTCTTGCGGCGCTCAGTTTCGCGCTCAGTGGCTGGTTGCATGGCCAGACCGGTTCGCTGGAGATGTCGCGCATGGGTGGTTTGCTGAAGCAGATGCCGTTCGTCGGCATGGTGATGGTGATCGCGATGATGGCGGGCTGCGGACTTCCCGGATTCGGGAATTTCGTGGGGGAGATGATGGTTCTCTTCGGGGGCTGGAAGAGCACTCTGGCCCTGTGCGGTGGGGCGATGAGCCTCCGCTGGTTTGTGGCCCTGGCGGCCTGGGGAGCGCTCCTGGTGGCGGCCATTTACATGCTCCGGGCCATTCGTGAAATGCTGCACGGACCTCTGGGTGAGGCGTGGAACAAGGCGGCGGATCCGGTCGGCGGCTGGCGCCGGCTTCCGTTCGCGATGCTCGTGGTCTGCCTGCTGGTGGTGGGGGTGTGGCCGCGCATTTTGACGGATCGAATCGGGCCGAGTGTGGCACCGATTGTGGAGGCGATGAGCCGGGTGAAGCCGGCGCCGAGTCTGGCGGTGGTGGAGAACGGGCGATGAACCTGCGATGAATCTGACGCTTCTAGGACCCGAGTTGGTGCTGGTGGCTGGGGGATTGGCCCTGCTGCTGGTGGATCTGGCCATGCCGGCGGCCCGTCGTTATCTGCTGGGCTACGCGGCGGCTGCGGCGGTGGCTTTCCTCTGCCTCTACTGCGTGGCGGCCCATTATCCCGCCGGTGGCGGACCCGTTCGCGCCTTCGGGGGCATGTTTGTGCTCGACGGCATGGCGGTCTTCTTCAAGGCCCTCTTCCTTCTGGCGGGGGTGGTGGTGCTGCTCATGGCGGCCGATTCCTCGAAACGGCTGGGGGCGGGGATTACGGAGTACTATGCCCTGGTTCTGTTCGCGCTGGCGGGCATGTGCCTGGCGGCGTCGGCCAACGATTTCACGGTGCTCTACGTCGCCATCGAACTGGTGACGGTGACGTTCTACGTGCTGACCAGCTTCGAACGCTGGCGCACCGGCAGTCTGGAGGCCGGGGTGAAGTACCTGATCCTTGGCGCCATGTCCTCGGGCTTTCTGGTGTACGGCATCGCCCTGGCGTTCGGTGCGGCGGGCACGATGTCCTTCGATGAATTGTCCGCGAAATCGGCGGAGCTCGCCGGCAACCGGTTGTTCCAGCTCGGGATGCTGATGATTCTGGGTGGCCTGGCTTTCAAGGTGGCGGTGTTTCCGTTCCAGGTCTGGGCGCCCGACGTTTACGAGGGTTCGCCGGTTCCGACGGCGGCGTTTCTTGCCATTGGTTCCAAGGCGGCCGGAGTGGTGCTCCTGGTGCGGTTGCTGGGTTATGCGGTGCCCGACCTTGGCCTGCGGTGGGAGGGATTGCTGATGTCGGTGGCGGGCATTTCGATTCTTTACGGCAGCCTTTGTGCGATTCCGCAGCGCAGCCTGAAGCGGTTGCTCGGTTACTCGAGCATCGCCAATGGCGGTTTTCTGGTGGTGGCCCTGTCCACCATGTCGAAGGCGGGAGCCGCCTCGGTTCTGTTTTATCTCGCCGGCTATCTCTTTGCAGTGATGGCTGCGTTTCTGGTGGCGAGCGTGGTGGTGGAGCGGCTCGGGCAGGATGATTTTTCGGCCCTTTCGGGCCTGCACCGCCGATCGCCGGTGCTGGCGTCGTCACTGGCGTTGTCGATGGTCTCCCTGGCCGGTGTCCCGCCGTTGGCGGGGTTCTTCGGCAAGTTCGCGATCCTGAGGGCGCTCGTGGAACAGGGCGCCTCGTACCCGGCCTATTTCGCCATCGCAGCGGTCGCGATCGCGGGTGTGGTCATCTCCTTCTGGTACTACTTCGGCGTCATCCGCGCCATGTACTGGGGCACCGAGGGGACCGACCTCACGCCCGTGGTGGTTTCTCCCACCGTACGGGCGGGTTTGGTTCTCTGCGTGCTCGGGATCGTCGGTCTCGGCGTTTTTCCGGGGGCGGTCTGGGACGCTGCGGTGGCTGCGGTCGCCGGCTTCAAGGTTTGATCTCGGCCGGCTTCGGGTCGTTGGCGATCGGCTGACCGACGGCCCGCTGGAGGCGGGCCAGGGCTACGAGGTAGTCGTGGCTGGCGAGGTTCTGGGTCGTGCGCGCCTCGGTGAGAGCGGTCTGGGCGCTGAGCACGTCGAGCTGTGTTCCGGAGCCCGCTTCGGATCGCGCGGTGGCGAGCCGGAGGGCTTCGTTGGCCTGTTCCACCACTTTCTTCTGGGATTCCAGCACTTCGCGGGCTTCGAGGAAATTCGAGTAGGCGGTGCGCACCTCGACGGAGATCTGGCGTGCGGCGTTGTCGAAGTCGATTTCCGCCTGCTCATGCTGGGCGGAGGCTTCGACGACGCGGCCGCGGGTGAGTTTTCCGTCGAAGATATTCCAGGTTGCCTGCACGCCGGCACTCCAGCCATGCAGTTCGTCGTCGATGTCGGCTCCGAACTGGGCGCGGCGGATGCCGTAGCCGGCGAAACCCTGGACGCTGGGCCGGGTGCCGGCGCGGGCGTTGACGATTCCCTCGCGACGGAGGCTTTCGGCGGCGCGCAGGGCCTTGAGTTCGGTGCGCCGTTCCTGGGCGAGGGCGAGGGCGCGGCCGAGTTCGATGTCGAAGGGGGGTGTTTCGAGACGGTCGCTGAGTTGGAGCGGGATGTCCTCGGTGATGTCGTTGGGCACGCGATAGCCGAGGAGGCTGGCGAGGTAGGTCTTGCCGTTGCGCCAGGCGTTCCGGGTGCGGATCAGCCGGGGCCGGGCATTGGCGAGTTCGACTTCCGCGCGGAGCACGTTGAAGCGAGGGACGGAGCCGGCGTCGAAGCGTCGCTGGTTGTCCTGGAGTTCGCGTTCGAGCAGGCGCACGGAGGCTTCCTGGACCCCGATTTGTTCGAGGGCAAGCAGGGTGCGGTAGTAGGCGAGGCGGACGTCCAGGAAGGCGTCGAGCAGGGTCGTCTGATATCTTTGGATGGCGGCTTCCCGGGTCAGTTTCGAGGAGCGCACCGCGGAACGCATGCGGCCGCCTTCGTAGAGCGACTGGACCAGCCGGATGCCGACGTTCCAGCTCTCGGTCTGGCCGAATTCGATGGGACCGATGGGGGTGACGGCGGTCTCGATGGAGTCCTCCTCGACCGATTTGAATTCCCCGGCGATCTGGGCTTTGGGAAGCAGGATGGCGCGGGTCTGGATGACCACGCCTTCGCTGGCCTCGAGATCCTTGCGGGCGGCGGCAATCGTGCCGTTCTGCGTTTCGGCGAGATTGAGGCAATCGGCGAGCGAGAGCGGTTTCTGTGGCCAGACCGGGGGTGGGGCGTTGGTGGCGGCGCGGGCCGGGGACATCCCCGCCAGGGGGACGAGAGCCAGGGCCAGGGCGGCGAGGAGGGGAAGGGAGGATCGGGGTTTCATGGGTTCGCCTGGGAAGGATTCGGGACGGGTTGGGAAGAGGGGGCCGCCGCGGGGGCGGGTCGTTGGATGAAGACGTCGACCTGCTGGCCGACGTAAACCGGGAACGGGGGGGGATCCATTTCGAACACGATCTGGAGCACCCGCGTGTCCACGCGTTCCGCGGAATCGCCGGTCAACGAACGCTTGGGAACAACGAACGGTTCGACGCGGACGAATCGAAGCGGCATGGGCTGGTCGTTGGATCCCTTGAGGAACGCCGTGCCGGGCTGGTTCGGCACCACGCGGGGGGCGTTTTGTTCATCCACATCCGCACGGATCTGCAGGGTTCGGGTGTCGCCGAGAATCATCAGGGGACGGTCCGCCTGGAGTCCGGCGTATTCCCCGGCGCGGACGTTGAGTTGAAGGATTTTTCCATCGCGCGGGGCGCGGACGGAGAGGATGTCGAGGTCCACCTCGGCCTGCCGGATCTGGGCTTCGGCGGCGCCGATCTCGGCGTCGAGCCGGGCGAGCCGGGCGCGGGCGGCGTCGAGGGTGAATCCCTTTCGTTTCCTTTCCTCCTCGGTGGCGACGGCATCGCGTTCGAGTCGGCGGATCCGGTCGAACTGATCGGTCCAGTCGGCGATGGCGACGGCTTCGACGCCGCGGGCGGCCTGGAGGGCGGTGAGTTGGGCGCGGGCGGTGTCGAGCCGGGCGCGGGCTTCGCGGGAGTCGAGGTGGAGGAGGGGCTGACCGTTGGTGACGGAGGCTCCGACGTCGACGAGCACGGAGGCGACGAGGCCGGGGCGTGGGGCGGCGATGGCGACGTTTTCGCGGCGGGCCTCGATGATGCCGGAGGCGGCGACGAAGTGCGGGTAGGGGGAGCGGTTGGGTTCGGAGACGGGCGGGGGCGGGGGTGGTTGCTGGCGGAGCTTCCGGACCATGAAGATCCCGCCGGCGATGCCGAAGAGGGCGAGGTAGAAACTGAAACGTCGGAAGATCATGGGTCAGTGGTGCGTGCCGTCGTAGGTTTCGTGGCTGGTATGGACGCGCGACACGCGGCCGTCCTCCATCTCGGTCATGCGGTCGGCGAAGTGGAAGATGCGGTTGTCGTGGGTGACGACGAGCACGCAGCGGCCCGGGGCGCGGGCGACCTGGCGGAGCAGTTCCATGACCCGCTGGCCGTTGTCGCGATCGAGGGCCGAGGTGGGTTCGTCGCAGATGACCAGACGGGGGTTGTGGACGAGGGCGCGGGCGATGGCGACGCGTTGTTGCTGTCCGCCGGACAGGTTCAGCGGGGAATCTCCGCCCCGGCCCTTGAGTCCGACCGAGTCGAGGAGGGCGTCGGCCTTTTCCTCGGCGGGCCGTCGTTTCCAGCCGTTGATGAGCAGGGGGACGGAGACGTTTTCGCGGGCGGAGAGGGTGGGGACGAGGTTGAACGACTGGAAGATGAAGCCGATGTGGGACCGTCGGAAGGCGGTGACCGCGGCGGGTTTGATGGCGTGCAGGTGATGACCGAAGACCTCGACGTCGCCCCGGTCGAAGTCGAGGGTTCCTGCGACGACGCTGAGCAGGGTGGTTTTACCGCAGCCGGAGGGGCCGACGATCATGAGCAGTTCGCCTTCGCGGGCTTCGAAGTCGACGCTCTTGAGCGCCTGCACGGCGGCCTCGCCGCGGCCGAATGTTTTGCTGACGCCGCGCAGGCGGATGGCGGTGCCTTCGCCTCCGGGTTGGGGGCCCGGGGAGGTGGAGCCGGAGGAAGGATGGAGGTCGGCGTCAGCCACGGAAGACGATGGCGGGTTCGAGTTTTTGGATTTTGCGGATGCCGAAGGCGGCGGCGACGGCGCAGATGACGAGGATGGCGACGAGGGTGGCGACGGGCAGTTGCCAGGGCAGGGCGAAGGGGGGCTGGCCGAGTTGGACGAACTTGGCGCCGATGGCGACGCTGAGTCCGAGTCCGAGCCCGTAGCCGATGAGCCCCACGGCGAACGCCTGGAGCAGGATCATGCGGGTCAGCAGCCAGTCTCCGGCTCCCATGGCCTTGAGGGCGCCGAAGTGCCGGAGATTCTCCAGAATGAAGGCGTAGAACGTCTGTCCGGCGACGGCCACCCCGACGATGAAACCGAGGGTGATGGTCATCATGAAGGACACGGGGATGCCGGTGTTCCGGAAAAACCAGCGGACGGTGGAGACCCCGAAATCCTCCTCGGTGTAGGCCATCAGTCCGGTGTCCTTGCGGATCCGGCCCACGACCTCGGCCAGGGAAAGTCCTTCCTCCGGGGCGACCAGGATGTAGGAGAGCATTTTGCGCACGCGCGGGGCGAACTCGAGCGCCTGTTCGTAGGTGGCGAAGATGTAGGGGTAACCGAAGAACGATTTGTCGGTGCGGCAGATGCCGACGATGCGGGCCTCCTTGTCGTTCATCTCGAAGATGTCGCCCAGTCCGATGGGCCGGGCGCGTCCGCGGCTCAGGCGTTCGACGGCGAGTTCGTCGATGACCACGGCGTTGGGCAGGCGGAGGTCCTCGATCTGGCCCTGGAGCATCCGGGCGGGGCGGCCGACCATGGTGGCGTTGTCGAGGCCGACGAGTTGGACCGGCTTGAAGGTGCCGTCCACGAGCCGTGCCTGGAGGATGCCCCAGTACATCGGGACCGCCCACCGCACTCCGGGCACGCTGCGGACCCGGCTGACGTCGGTGTCGCGCATGGGTTTCACCTCGTTCACCTGTTCGACCTTGGGATCCACCACCCAGATCGGGGCGCGCATGTTCTTCAGGTTGCCCTTGGTCCATTCGAGAATGCCGACGAACACCCCGGCCTGCTGGGTCATGAGCAGGGCGGCGAAGGTCAGTCCGCTGAGCAGCATCACGTACTTGCCGCGGTCGGCGAACATCATCTTGAGGGCGATCCGGTACATGGGGCGGGGTGGGATTCAGGGTTGGCGGTTCACCCGGCGCGGTGTTGCGGGGGCGGGCTTGGTCTTCGAACGGCGGCCCACGGGGCCGGGGGGTGCCGGGGGGCCTTCCGCCACGGACGGCGTGGCGGTATCGCGGATGCCGGCCAGGGAGAACCGGGTGATGTGATCGGCCAGCAGGTCCAGGTTCTCGGCGGCCAGGTCCAGGTCCGGGAACATCCGGGTGATCACTGGCCGGCAGTGATGATAGAAGACGATCTGGCTGACCACTCCGGCCATGCACAACCGGATCCGGGCCTCCGGTTGTCCGGGGGGCAGAAGTTCCTGGAGGATGGCCATGAGTTGTCCGGCCAGGGGACGGATTTCGTCGGCGACGAGCGCGTCGAGGGCGGGGGTGGGATCGGTCATTTCGCGGGCCAGCAGCCGGCCGTGGCAGGAATCGGGACCCTCGGAAAAGATGCGGAGGAGGAAGGAGCGGATGAAACCGTGAAGCCGGGCTTCAGGCGGTGCGTTGGGGGGCACTCCGCCACCCGGAGGGAAGCGCTTGAGGGCCCGTTGGTAGTTTCGGCGGAGCACCTCGGTGTAGAGCCCCTGCTTGTCGCGGAAGTGGTAGTTGACGGCTGCCAGGTTGACGCCGGCCTGCTGGCAGATGTCGCGCACGGTGGCGCCGCGGAAGCCGGATTCGGCAAAGGCCAGGGCGGCGACGGTCAGGAGATGCTCGCGGGTGGCGGCGCGATCCTGGGGGGGCGGGGTTGGTTCAGCGTTACAACGCACGTTTCAAACGCATGTTTGAAACGATTGTTGCAGCCGGTCAAGCCCCGTGTCGGGGAAGGTCAGTAGGTGGCGCGTCCGCCGGACAGGTCGAAGACGGCGCCGGTGCTGAAGGAGCATTCGGCGGAGCAGAGCCAGGCGACGAGGGCGGCGGCCTCATCCTTGAGCCCGAAGCGGCCCATGGGGATTTTGGAGAGCATGTAGTCGATGTGCTCGCGGGACATCTGCTGGAGGATGTCGGTTTCGATGACGGCGGGGGCGACGGCATTGACGATCACGCCCGAGCGGGCGGTTTCCTTGGCGAGGGATTTGGTGAGGGCGATGACGCCGGCCTTGGAGGCGCTGTAGTGGGAGGCGTTCGGGTTGCCTTCCTTGCCGGCGATGGAGGCAATGTTGACGACGCGTCCGTAGCCCTGGCTGACCATGCCCGGGAGGAGGGCGCGGCAGCAGAGAAAGACACCGAACAGGTTCACCTGAAGGACCTGCTGCCATTCGTCGGGTTCGAATTCCCAGGTCTTTCGGTTCGCCCCGGCGATGCCGGCGTTGTTGACGAGGATATCGACGCGGCCCAGGGCGCGGAGGGTGGTGTCGGCGGCGGCCGTGACGGAGGCGGGTTGGGTGAGGTCGACTTCGGCGGTGTGGACGAAGCCGGCGTCATTTCCGGCCAGGTTGCGGGAGGCGGCCGCGAGCGCTTGGGCATCGCGGTCCCAGAGGCTGCAGGTGGCGCCGGAGGCGAGCAGTCGTTGGGCGATGGCGAATCCGATGCCGCGGGCGCCGCCGGTGATGACGGCCTTCCGGCCCTGGAGATCGATGGTGTTCATGGGGGCGGGGGACGTCTGAGAGTGGCCGGGAAGGGGGATCCTGTCCCGTCGTTTTCCCGGGACGGGGGAGGGCTGCCTGAAAGCCACTGGGACGGGGGGAAGGGAGGCTGGGAGAGACGCCGGACCTCAGCGATTCATCAGCCAGAGGAAGCCGCCGAAGAGACCGGCGACGAGGGTTCCGACCACGAGGGACCAGCGGAAGACGCGTTTGCGTTTTTCGCGGTTGGCTCGAGTCATCCCGGGCAGCAGGTAATACAGCCCGTGTTTTTTCCGTCGGCTCCCAAACAGGCCCATGAATCGGCCCCTTTTCAACCGGGGGCGGGCCCGGGTGTCAATGCGCGGGTTGAAAAAGTGTGATCCGACGGGACTCGATTTCCGATCCCTCGCCCTGGAGGAGGATGCGAATTACCTCAGGACCATCGGACCTGGATTTCCTCCTCCACGACCGGGAGGTCGAAGGCGGCGAGTTGCAATTCCGGGACATACTGGGTCTCCGTGCGTCGGCCGGCGACCGTGAGGCGCGGGGCGCGGCGGAGTCCGCGAAGCACGACCCGCCAGGTCCGGGTGTCGCCCTCATAGGTTCCCTCACGACCGCCGAGGGTGAGTGCGCCGCCGCGGGGAGTGGCGTGGGACACGATGGTTCGTCGTTGGAAACTCCCGTTCGCAAAGGCGCCGGTCCGCCCATCGTCGTCGTACCAACCCAGCGATCCATCGTCATCCGGCCAGACGTGGAGCAGGATCGTTTCCGGTTCGTGGTTGGCCACGTGGGAACGGGTTTCCGCCATGGGCAGGATGGTTCCGGCCCGGACGAATAGCGGGATTTTGTCGAGGGGCGCCTCGACGCAGTGATGGACGCCGCCGGCATGGCGTGCGCCGGTCCAGAAATCGAACCACTGGCCTCGGGGCAGATAGACGCTGCGGGCCATGCCGCCGGGTTGGAGGATGGGGGCGACGAGGAGGTTGCGTCCGAGCAGGAATTGATCGGCGCAGGCGACGGCGGTCGGGTCCCCCGGGTAATGCCAGAGCAGCGGTCGCAGGATGGGGGTGCCGGAGTGGGAGGCTTCGGCGAAGAGCCCGTACAGGTAGGGGAGGAGCTGATAGCGGAGGTTGATGTATTGGCGGGCGATGTCCTCGACCGCGGGACCGAACGCCCACGGCTCCTGGCGGCGGGTGCCGAGGTTGGAGTGATTGCGAAGGAACGGCGTGAACACCGCGGCCTGGAGCCAGCGGACGAACAGCTCCGGGGTGGCGTGGTCGAGGAAGCCTCCGACGTCGGCTCCGGCGAACGCGACCCCGCTCAAACCGAGGTTCAGCAGCTGCCGGATCGAGTCGGCGAGATGTTCCCAGCACGAGGAATTGTCGCCGGTCCAGACGGCGGCGAACCGCTGGATGCCGGCGTACCCGGAACGGGTGAGGACGAAGGGGCGTGCGGCGGTGGAAGGATCTTCCTCCGGGGCGTGAAACCCCTCGCAGGTGGCGCGGGCCATCTCCTGTCCGTAGACGTTGTGCACCCCGGCGTGGAGACGCGGTCCGTGGTCGGAGCGGTGGACGCAGGCGGGGTCGAGGGACTTGTCGGGCCGCGCGAAGTTGGCGGGCTCGTTCATGTCGTTCCACAGACCGGCGACGCCGAGTCGGAGCAGGGCCTGTTGTTCTTCGCCCCACCAGGCGCGCACGCCGGCCTGGAGGAAATCGGGGTAGCGGGAGCGGCCCGGCCAGACTTCGCCGAGGAAATCGGCCTGGCCTGTCGGATCCTTGACGAAGGCATCCTTGGCGAGACCGCGTCGGAGGACACCGAACTTCGGGTCATCCTTCACCCCGGGGTTGACGATGGTGACGACCTTGAATCCGTCGCGGGCGAGATTTCGGAGCATCTGTTCCGGCTTGGGGTAGGACCGGCCGAAGGTGAAGACGCGATGGCCGTGGAGATGGTGGATGTCGCAGTAGAGAACATCGCATGGGATGCGGCGTTGGCGGAACTCGCGGGCGACGGACTCAAGTTCGGTGCGGCTTTCGTAGCTGTAGCGACATTGCTGGTAGCCGAGGGCCCAGCGTGGGGGCAGGGGCATGCGCCCGGTGAGTTCGGTGTAGCGCCGAACCACGGTTTCCACGTTGGGTCCCGTGAACAGATAGACATCGAGAATCCCTGACGCGGCTTTCATTTCCCAGTGGTCCTGACGGGTGGCGCCGAGGTCCCAGGTCTGGCGCCCGGGATTGTCCCAGAACAGTCCTGCGGCCCGGCCATCGCGCATGGAGAGTGCGAACGGGATGGAGACGTAGAGGCTTCGGAGTCCGGGATGGATGGCGGGGGCGTGCCCGAGCACGTCGATGTTCCAGAATTCGCGGATCAGTCCGCGCTTGTCGAAGGGACCGGTCGATTCGCCCAGGCCGAAGATCGATTCCCGTTCGGCCAGTTCCAGGGTGAGCCGGGGTTCCTTGTCTGCTTGAACCGTGGCGTTGGCCGGGGCGGAGAAAATTTCGAGTTGGTAGCGGTCGACCAGTCGCCAGGCGCCGGTGGCGAGGTTCCATTCCATGCGGGCGTCGGCGGTGGAGATCGTCAGCCGGTTGGTGGATTGCTTGAGGTTGGCGGGAACCTCGGCTGGTTCGCGGGGAACGACGGCCCAGGAGGGTTCGGGCAGCTGTCCTGGAGCCATTGCGAGCAGTCGGAACAGGTCGGGAGCCAGGACCTGGATTTCGAAGTGCGTGGTCCGCGAGGCCAGGCGGATCCGGCTTGGCCCGGCTTCGATGACACGGAGCGGGGTGGGGCGGGGCTTCGCGGACGGACGTCGTTTCACGGGGCAAGCCAAGGCGAGGGTGGGGGGTGGGGCAAGCCCCATTGCGGGAGGTTGTTGGGGCGGGATCCGCAAAGGGGGGGATGTGGGCTTGAGCCGGAGCGGGAGGTCAGGAACGCTGATTCACGTGAAGCGATCGACACCGGCGCGAGCTCTGGGGCTGCTGGCCCTAGTCGGTGTCGTGCTGTGGATCGGCCGCGCTTTTGAGGGTGGGAACGTGGAGGATCCCGAGGTTCTGGGGAGGCGGGTGTCGTTTTGGTTCCGGGAGATCTGCCGATCGCGAGTTCTGTCGGGGATCGAGGGAGCGGAGCCGGTGAATGATCCGGGTGCGTGGGCTGCGATGAGGGCCCTCCGATCGGCGGGCACGAATGCGATTCCCTGGATCGTGGGCCAGGCCTTGAAAACGCCCACGCGCTGGGAACGGTGGGTGGAACCACAACGTCTGCGCCCGTGGCTGCGGGATCGCGTTTCCTGGCCGTTGTCGCCGGAGGATCGGCAGTCGGCGGCCCGTGGCGTGTTGCGTCGATTGGAGGTGCCGGCGGCCGGGTGGCTGGACCTTCTGGATCCAGCCCTGGGCTCCCCGGACCCCGGCGCTCGTCTGCTGGCGATCCGATGCCTTGGCGCTGCGGGGGCGGGGTGCGAGTTGGCGGTGTCGCGGTTGCGCCCGTTTCTAGCTTCGACGAATGCGGGGGAATCGTTGGAGGCGGTCCGGTCCGTGGCCCGGCTGGGGGGTGCGGCCCGGCTTGTGGTGACCGGGTTGATGGTGTTGCCGGAGGCGACGAAGCCCGTGGATGTGGCGTTGGCGACGGCTTTGGGAAACTGTGGTTCGTCGGCGCTTCCGGTGTTGGGGGTGCTTGAGGCGCGATGGGCTCGGGGAATTGAGGGGCGGGAGCGGCTTTGGCTGGCGGTGGCGATGCTTCGGATCGAGCCGGAGCACATCGGGGCCCGGCGTTTCCTGGAGGATGGTTTTTCGAGGCCCGGGGGTGGCGACACGATGTTTCGCGATCTGGGCAATCTGCTTTGGCAGGAAGGCATCCATGCGGAGGTGTTCGTGCCGTGGCTGGTGAGGGGTTTCGAGGAAAGGGGGTCCCGGGGGTGGCCGGCGGGTGGCTACACGGCGCTTGCGGTGCTTGCGAAGACCGCGCCGGCGGAGGTGGCGAGGATTCTGCGGGAGGGGATTCGGGCTGCTTCGAGTCCCGGGGAGGTGGTGGCGGTGGCCGGGTACTGGGTGGAACTCCAGCCCGATAGCGGGGAGGCTGCGGAGGTGCTCCTGGCGGCGATGCGGACGGACGATCCCGTGGCGCTTGCGGCGGTGTGCAGGATCTGGCTGGCCGACCCGCTTCCCCCGGGAGCGCTCGTGGAGATTCAGCGGTTTGTGGAGAATTCGCGGGTGCCTGCCGACTGGCGGCAGCCCCTGGAGCAGGTGCAGCGCGCGCTGGAGACGCGGGCGAACGGACGTCTTGAGAGGAAGGTTCCATGAGGACTTGTGCGGTGGTGAAAACGGGTGTGACGGTGATGTTCCTGGGCCTGGGGGCGGCGGCTTCCTGGGCGGCCGACGCCGCCAGGCTTGGGTTTTCCGGGACGACAAGAGACCTCGGGCGCATCGGGCCGCAGGCGCCTCTGGAACAACGGTTGGAGTTCGAAAACACGGGGACGGCGCTGCTGCAGATTCGCGGCATCCAGACCTCGTGCAGTTGTGTCCGGCCGGAGGTTCGATCGCTGGAGATCGCTCCGGGCACACGCGCGAGCCTGCGGGTGGAACTTATCGCGGGCGCTCAAAGTGGTCCGTTCACGGAATCCCTGACCTTCGAGACCAACGACCCGGGGCAGGCGAAGGTGACCGTCGAATGGAAGGGCACGGTGTTCCGCCGCATCGAGGCGGTTCCCGATTTCGTGGTGATGGAAGTGACGCCGGATTCATGGACCAATGAGACCGCCACGGTCCGGATCCTGAATCACACGGAGGCTCCCATCCGACTCTCGGATCCGGTGGGAGCGAATCCGGCGTTCGCGGCTCGGTTGTCGACGGTGAAGCCCGGCTGGGAATACGCGCTGGAGATGCGGCCGGTGCGGGCCCTGCCGAACGGTAATCATTACGGCCGGTTCACACTTCGGACGGATTCCACCGAAGTGCCGCAGGTGGAGGTCACGGCCTTCGTGCCCGGGCTTTCGGCGCTGGTCACGTCCCCGCGTCGCATCCTCCTGCCGGCCGGGTCGTCGACGAACCTCGTGGTGGTGCCGGTGTTTGTTCGGAGCACGACGGGGCATCGGTTGGTGGTTTCTGATCCGCGCTGTGACGCCCCGGGGGTGCGGGTGAACCTCGAGGAACGGGAACCCGGGCGGTTGTTCGTGGTGCGGGTCGAATTCTCCCCGGGCTTCCCGATGACAGCGGAGCGGAAGCTGGAGTTGGAAATGCGCACCAACCATCCGCAGTACCCGGTGCTGAGGGTGCCTGTGGGGAGTAGGGAGTAGTATGGAGTGCGGCAGCCCTCTGCCGCTTTGGAGCAAAGCACCGAAGGCCTCTGGACGCGGGGCCGGGAGATGCGCGGACTGGGAGGGGGAGGTGGTGGGACGTCGAGCGGTATCGAAAGCGGCAGGGGGCTGCCGCACTCCAAAGGAGTC
>CAYZAE010000009.1:15721-36644 GCA_964476125.1 uncultured Verrucomicrobiota bacterium
TGGGACGTCGAGCGGTATCGAAAGCGGCAGGGGGCTGCCGCACTCCAAAGGAGTCACCGGACCTGTTGAACCTTGCCGTCCGTATCGACGCTGATCTCCCGGGCCGCGCCAGGCACCGCGACTTCGGAAACCTTTCCACCCGGCCAACGGAGGCTGAGCCCGGCGATGGGCGCGAAACGGGGGAGGACCTGGACGACACTGTCCTGGGACCAGTACCCGGAGCCGGCGTGGATTTCGCGAGCCGGCCCGGACCGATCCCCGTATTTCGCTCGGAGCACAGCGCCGACGCCCCTTGGATTGGAGGGGGGGCCCTTGAGGCGGATCCGCAACCCGGGCTTCGCGCTACGATTCCTGAACAACCGCGTCTCCGCTCCGTTCTGCGAGACGACGAGGTCGGGGCGACCGTCCTCGTCGTAGTCGGCAGTGGCCGCCCCGCGCTGGTCGCCGAGGATGCGCAGACCCGAGAGGGGGGCGGGAACGGCGGAGAGATTTCCTTGTCCGTCACCCCGCAGCAGCAATCCCAGGCCGGCATTGAGACTTCCGATCTCGGGGTTGGCGCAGGAGAAATTCTGGGACAGAAAAATGTCCTCGTTTCCGTCGCCGTCGAAGTCCGAGGCGACCACGGCGAAGGCCGGGGCGAACTGGGCCTCCCGGGGCAGGGGAACGGTTTTGAACCCGGTTTCGGTGTTGAGGAAGGCGGTGGAGGCCAGGGTGGTGACGCGGACCTTTCGGGCCAGGGGGGCACGGTCGCCGAGCACCTGGGCGAGGGTGGCTTCGCTGTAGTCGCTGTGGGATGGGAATCGTTCGAGGAGGAAGGGGAGGGACCTGGCGAGCGCGGACAACTGACGTCGCGGGCTCAGGGTGCCGTTCACATATTCCGTTTCGAGGATCTCGGTCACTCCGGGTTGAGCGATCTGGCCATAGGCGAAGGTGAGCGGTTGTTCCGGCGTGGCCCGGTACGGACTGTTCAGACCCCAGTTGGACGCCACGAGGTCCATCCGGCCGTCGTTGTTCAGATCGACGGCTGTCACGCCGCGCCACCAGCCGGTCCAGTCCGCGAGCCCAAGGTCCCGGGTGAGGTCGTGGAGCAGCCCTGAGCGGAAAGCAAAGACCCGGATCGGACCCCATTCGCAGGCCAGCACCAGTTCGGCGGACCCGTCGCCGTCCAGATCCGACCAGACGGCCCCGTTCACGATGCCCAGGTTGTCGAGCAACGGGCTGTTGCGGTCGTCGGTGACCCAGCGGCGGTTCTCCCAACGCAGCAGGCGGGAGGGGGTGCCGAGGGGATATTGTCCGGGACGGACGCCACCGGCGACAAACAGGGTGGGTTTTCCCTGGCCGGTGGGGTCTGCGACCGCCAGAGCCCCACCGCCTGGGAGGGCCTGTGGGGAGGTCGGAACCGGTGTGAGCAAACCGTTGGTGGCAGACAGCTGGGACAGCGCGGATTCCAGGGGCGTCTGATAGCCCGAAAGGGCGGCCAGGAGTTGGTCGCTGGCGGCTTCGCCGAAGTTCCAGGCGACGAGCCCGGTGCTGTCATCGGCCAGGGCGGGAAGATCGCTGCCGGTTGGGGGTGCGCGAAACTTTCCGGTGCCGTCGCCCCGTCGGACGCCCAGGCTCCCGCCCTGACCCGCGCCGAGGACGAGATCGTCGTGTCCGTCGCCGTCCAGATCCATCCAGGCGACACCGGGGCCGGCCTGACTGAGACGGAAGGGAAGCAGCGGTTGGCGTTCCTCGTCGTTGAACGCGCTTTCGATGTGCGCATGGGCCAGTGCCGCAGAGGCATCCTCGAAGAGCGGTTCGGGTGGGGCAGGGGTGGTTGCACGGCTTTCAGGCTGCGCCGGTGACGGGGCCTGGTTGAGGGCGGGTTGTTCGATCACGTAATGCCGGCCGGGAGTGATCTCGGCGAGGGTGGAGAGGCCGCCGTCCCGCCAGCGGACCTCGAGCGTGAGTCCGGCGCGGTTCGTTCCGGTGGCGAAGGTCAGGACGGGATCGGACCCGGACTGGTAACGTCCACCGCTGAGAACTTCGGTGCTCTGGAGGGGAACGGCGCCACCTCGCAGGGAAACGCGTGCGCCGATGCCCTCGGTGTTTGGAGCGCGGCCGGCGAGACGCACTGACAATCGGCCGGCGGTGCCTTCGTGACGGAAGATCCGCGCCGGGCTGTTGAGCGCATTGACCACCAGATCCGCGTCGCCATCGCCGTCGAAGTCGGCGAAGGCGAGGCCTTGATGGATGCCTGGCGTGTTCAGGCCCCAGGCCTCGGTGAGTTCCTCGAAGGTGGTGTCGCCGCGATTGCGGAAGGCTCCAAGCGGGAGATCGAGTTTGGGGTAGAGCCGGTAATGTTCCATCAGCTCCCGGGTGAAGGCCTTCTGCCGTTCGGCGTCGGTTGGGAAGCCCTTCCAGTCGTGTTGCAGCGATTGTACCCGGGCCTCGGCATCGTAGTCCTGCACGTCCCGGAAATGGCCGGCGGCGATGAGCAGGTCGTCGTAACCGTCGAGATCAACGTCGAGAAATGCCGGGGACCACGACCAGTCGGAGGCCGCCAGATTGGCGAACGCGGCGATCTCGGCGTAGGTGCCGTCGCCGCGGTTGAGGAGCAGCGTGTTTCGCATGACCTGACGGCGCTCAGAGTCGAGCCCGACGGGAGCAGGGCGGAGCATCTGGGCGAAACCCTGGCGCTTCCGCATGGCCGGATACCGGCTGAGCATGTCGACGATGAAGAAGTCCAGGTGCCCGTCGCGGTCGATGTCGGAGAAATCCACGCCCATGGAGCTGGCCGGTGTTTTGCGCAGGGCGAGGCTGGGAAGGGCGCGGAAACGACCCTTCCCGTCGTTGATCCAGCAACGGTCGGGGGTCCAGTAGTCGTTGCAGACGTAGAGGTCGGGGGCGCCGTCGGCGTTGAGGTCCCGGAAGGTTGCGGTCAGTCCCCAGTCGGGTGGCGGTTCGGTGAGGGGAGCGCCCTTTTCGTCGAGGAACGTTCCGTCAGTCCAGGAGGCGGCACGGAACCGTCCGGTGCCGTCGTTGAGCAGGAGCTGATCCGGCTGGCCGCATTCCTCGAGGCGCCCGTCGAGCATGAGAAAGCGGTTGGGTTCCGAGCCGCGCAGGACGGGCCGGCCCCGGACCATCACCATGTTGACCCGGCCCAGATCGCGGACGTCGTCGGGGCGGTAGTTGGTGACGTAGAGGTCGAGGGTTCCGTTCCCATCCACGTCCGCGAGGGCCAGCGTGGTGGCGCCGGTCCGCGAGGCGGTGCCGGCCATGGCGGTGGTGTCGGAGAACCGTCCCCGTCCATCGTTGAGGAAGCAGAGGGTTCCCCGGCCGGTGACGGTCAGGAGCAGGTCGGGAGGACCGTCGCCATTGATGTCGGCGAACACGGCGCCGCGGGTGAAGGGGATTGGGGAGCCGAGGCCGGCCTCCCTGGTGACGTTGCGGAAGCGGAACCCGCCAAGGTTCCGGAAGAGCGCGTTTTCCCCGTGGAGATTGCAGAGGAAGACATCCGGCAGTCCGTCGCGATCGTAGTCGCCCGTGGCGACTCCGGCTCCGTTGTAGAGCACGCGGTTTGCGGCGCCGGTCAGTTCATCGAGGGAATTGGTGAAGGCGAGGCCGGAGAGCGCGGGTTCGATGGGGAAGAAGCCTGGGCGTGGGGAGGCGGGTGGCGGCAGCTGGATCCAACGGTGACCCGGGCCCTGGGTCCACTCGGCGGCGGGCAGGGGTGTGGGCGTGAGGGCCAGGAGCGTGGCGATGCCGGCGACGCAGCGGGGGACGGGAGGGAATCGGAGAGGGCCGGAGCGAGGTTCCATCGGCGTTGAGCTGGGGGGGAGCATGCCGTTGGGAGGGGGCGGAAGCGAACCTGGAAAACGAAGAAGCCGGGCCCGAGGGCCCGGCTTTGTGAGGGTTGCCGTCGTGCCGCCGCGCTGAGGCGGTGGCACGGGGTGGCGGGTCAGGTTACTTCACCACCGTGCGGTAGAACTTCGCGGCGCCCGAGGCGGACTCGGTGACCGTTCCGTTGCCGGCGGCATCGGTCCAGGGACCGTTGATGGACGGCGCGGTCTGGAGGGTGCCGCTGTCCCAGGTGACGGTGACGTTGCCACCGGAGATTTTCACGACGAGCGTGCCCGGTTGGGACACGGGCGGCGCGAGCGTGATGGAGGTGAGCGGCTGCTTGTTCCTGCCGGCCGCGTAGATCTTGGAGACTTCCTCCGCGGAGAGGCCGCGGGTCCAGAGGCCGAGATCGTCGAGCTGGCCGCCGAGGAAGTTCGGGGTGTTGGGATCGGAGACGATCGCACCGGTGTCGTCCTTGTTCACCCAGGCACCGAACGAGAGGAACGGGATGTCCGGGGTGTTGATGGCGCTGATGTAATCGGTGAAGGCCACTTCGGTGCCATCGATGTACAGACGGAGCTGGGCGCCGTCGGCGCTGAAGGCGACGTGGTGCCAGCCGGCGGAGAATCCGACGGGGCCGGTGGCGCGGAGCAGGTTGGGGCCTGCGCCGATGACGGCCTGGAGGCGGATTTCGCCGGTGTTGGCATCGCCGAGGATGCCGAATTCGAACTGGCCGGCGGGGGTGCCGGGGCCGACGCCTGCGCCGAGGCCGAGGGAGCCCTGGGCGTTGCGGAGGAACGGCATGGTGGCGGCGGTGCCGGCGGGGAGGTTGACCCAGGCGGAGGCGCTGATCTGCTTCTTGGCAGCGGTGAAGCTGTCGGCGAGCAGGTAGGTGCCGCCGTCGAAGGCGAACGCGTTGCCGATCTGGCCGGCGCCCCAGGAGGCGTTGCCGTTGACCCTGCCGGGTTTGCCGCTGCTGATGGCGTTGGCGGCGGTGGTGCCGCTGGCTTCGTCGAATTTCCAGTAGCTCACGAGCTGGTCGTTGATGTCGTACTTGGAGACTCGGACGGAGGCGTTGCCGCTGACGACGGAGCCGCCGGCGTTGAAGACGGCGACGCTGTAGATCGCTTCGTCATCGGCGCTGAACGCCTTGATGGTAAGCCTGGCGGTGCGGGCGCCGCTGATGTTGCCGCCGTCGGGCAGGTTGCGGCCGTTCTTGCGCCACTGGTAGGTGAGTCCATTGCCGGTGGCGGTGACGGAGACCTGGGCGATGCCGGCGGCCGGGGCCACGGTGGGCTGCGGCTGCACGGTGATCACCGGGGGCGCCGGGGCGGCCGGGGAGTTGAGCACGAGCTGGAGGGCGTTCACGGGGGCGCCGCGGTCGAAGCCGGTGGTGAGCGTCGCCCAGTTCAGATTGATGGTTCCGTCAGCGGCCGGCTCCACGTTGTCGAAGCGAACGTAGGTGGCGAGGCTGCGCTTGGTCGGATCCTTGCTGCTGCCGCGGTAGAAGCCGGGGGCGGCGTTGTATTCGTCGGCGTTGATGACGCGGACATTGTAGGTCTCGGTCGCCTTGCCGGTGATGGTGTAGTCGGCGTCCTGGAACTGGAGCGGGATGCCGACGAGGTAGGCGATGACGGTGTGTTTGCCGGCGGGGACGTTGCCGAAGGTGAGGCCGGAGGAGGTGGAGCCCGGGTTCTGGATGTTCAGGCCGTTGAGAATGCGGGCGGTGGCGGAGCCGTCGCCGGTGCCGGAGCCCCAGGTGCCTGAGGTCTGGAAGTCGAACGTGATGGTGGATGACTTGCCATCGCTGTCGAGCAGGTCGAGGGCCGGGTCCTGGCTGGAGTCCGGCAGGCTGCCGGAGCCGGAATTGGCGGTGTTGTTCCAGTAGGCCTGGGGAACGATGCCGGCGATGTCGTTGGCATTGGCCAGGGTGGGAGCTCCGTTGGCGCCGCCGCCGCGGAAGCTGATGCCGATGCTCTTGGTGGCGGAAGGCGTGAAGATCACGGCCTGGACCGGTGAGCTGACTTCGCAGCCCTTGATTTCGACGGTGTACACGTCACCGGCGTTCGCGGCGCTGACGGGGCCGGTGGTGTAGGTGGAGGCGTTGGCGCCGGGGATGGCCAGGCCGTTCTTGTGCCACTGGAGCGGCCAGGGGCCGTTGACGGTGGTGGAGAAGGTGGCCGTGGCGCCGTCGAGCACGGGCGTGTTCTCGGGCTGGACCAGGAAACGCGCCTTGGTGCAGTCGACGCCCTGGCTGATGGCGAGCAGTTCGATTTCCGCCATCTGGAAGCAGCAGCCGTTGACCGTCTGGGTTTCCAGGACGGTGAAGCGGTAGTGCTTATAGGACTTGGCGTTGGGGAAATAGAACTCCTGGGTTTGGAAGCGGGCGGTGAAGGCGGGGATGTTGTCCAGCCGCACGACCTGTTCCCAGGTGCCGACGGAGTAATCCGCGACGTCGCTGTTCGAGCCTTCGAGCGTGACGATCTTGGGGTCGCGTTCGGGGCCGTCGTTGGCGGACTGCATGGTCATGCCGATGACCGCGGTGGCGCCGATCGACGGGGTGACCACGAAACCGGAGGGCTTGCCGCCGGTGCGGGTGTCGAAGTTGAGGTACTTCGTGGGCTTGCCATCGATGATGTTGGCAACGCCTTCGGACCCGGGGCTGTTGGAGGACGAGGCGATGATCGCGTCGCCGGGCTGGGTGACGTCCTGCGGGGCACCGGTGCCGAGCAGTTCGACTTCGGCGCCCTGGAAGCAGCAGCCGTTGACCGTCTGGGTTTCCACGACGGTGAAGCGGTAGTGGCGGTACGGGCGGATGTTGTCGAAGAGGATCGTCTGGGTCTGGAAGCGGGCGGTGAACGCCGGGATGCTGTCGAGTTTGACGATCTGTTCCCAGGTGCCCTGGTCCCAGCCGGCGACCGAGGCGTCATTGGAGCCTTCGATGGTGACGATCTTGGGATCGCGTTCGGGGGCGTCGTTGGCGGATTGCATCGTGACACCGCTGATCACGGTGCGGCCCAGGCTGGGGCTGACGATGAAGCCGGAGGGTTTGCCGCCGGTGCGGGTGTCGAAGTTGAGGTACTTCGTGGGCTTGCCATCGATGATGTTGGCAACGCCTTCGGACCCGGGGCTGTTGGAGGAGGAGGCGACGATGGGATCGCCGGGCTGGGTGACGTCCTGGGGCAGCAGGGACCCGAGCAGCTGGACTTCAGCGACCTGGAAGCAGCAGCCGTTGGCCGTCTGGGTTTCCAGGACGGTGAGGCGGTAGTGCTTGTAGGGTTTGAAGTTGGAGAAGGTCAGGGTCTGGGTCTGGAACCGGGCCGTGAAGGCGGGAACATTGTCGATCCTGGTGATCTGTTCCCAGCTGCCCGCGTCCCAGGCGGTTACGGAGGCGTCATTTGATCCTTCGAGCGTGAAGACCTTGGGGTCGCGCTCGGGGGCGTCATTCGCGGACTGGAAGGCGACGCCCGTGACGCGGGTTACGCCGACCGAGGGGGAGACGATGAAGCCGGAGGGCTTGCCGCCGGTGCGGGTGTCGAAGTTTAGGTACTTGGTCGGTTTCCCGTCGATGGCGTTGGCCACGCCTTCGGAGCCGGGGCTGTTGGAGGACGAGGCGATGACGGGATCGCCGGGTTGCACGATATTCTGCTGGGCCTGGGCGCTGGTGACGCCGAGGGCCACCAGGGCCGCAAACAAGAGCGCCAGCGGCTTGCGCCGGGAGCTCGGTGGGAGGGGGTTCTGCATGGATTCCTTTCGGGTTGTTGAGTTGTGGTGTTGGGGGGGAAGTCGGGTCCGGAACGGCGCACAGTTCGGAAGGAGTTCATGGACCTTCATGACGACGACAATGCGGCGCTGGTGTTGCTACGTTCGACCGGAGATGCGCGGACAATGAGCGGGAAATGGAGGCGCTGGGAAGAAAAAATCGGGTCCCCATCCGCCTGGGATTGGGCGTGCGAATCGTGGGTCGGAAGACAGAACCAGGCCGGGATACAGCCCGGCCTGGCAACTGACCCACGTTGGTTTTTCTGGGCGCTGGTTCCGGGGTTGGGGGTTCGGTCGGCAGCCCTGGGGCGGCGCGAAACCGTCGCTCCGCGTGAACTCTGCCGGTGGTACAGACCTCCAAGCGCAAGGCGGGGTGGGAATCCGCCAGATTTTTTGCGCGCCCGGTTCTTCCACGGCCCGATCCGCCCTGCGCACCCGACAGTGAACCCGGACTGAGCGCCGCTTGAGGCGCCTGGAGTCTGGCCATTGCCCATGGCACCGAAGTCGCGGAGCGACGGGACGATGGTAGCCAGGAGCTTCAGCCCCTGGGCCCGATGCGAATTCCGGGTGCGTCGCGGCGCGACGCCGCGACTCCGCGTCGTTCCTGTTGGATCAGGCGGAGGGGGCGATCAGGTCGAGCACCTGGTGGACTTCCGCGTCCGGGACGCGCTGGCCCCAGGCGACCGCCCCGATGCGATCGGCGAGCACGAACTTGATCTCGCCGCCGCTCACCTTTTTGTCGAGGCGCATGGCTTCGAACAGCCGCTGCCGGCGTGCTGCATCGAGCCTGACTGTCACGGGAAGACCCGCCCGGACAAACAACTCGCGGATGCGGTCGACCTCAGGAGCCGGGAGTCCCCGGAGTTTGGCGGAGAGCAGGGCGGCGGCCACTTGTCCGACCGAGATGGCCTCGCCATGGAGGTAGCGGCCGTAGGCCGTGATGGCCTCGATGGCGTGGCCCAGGGTGTGGCCGAAGTTCAGGATGGCCCGGAGTCCGGATTCTGTTTCGTCCTGACCGACGACCTCCGCCTTGATTTCGCAACAGCGCGCGACGATGGGGCCGAGAATCGCGGGGTCGCGTTCCAGCAACCGGTCGAGGTCCCGTTCGAGTCGGCGGAACAGGGCCGCGTCGTAAATGATCCCGTACTTGATCACCTCCGCGAGGCCGGCGCGGTATTCGCGGTCGGGGAGGGAGGCCAGCGTGCCGAGGTCGCAGAGCACGAGCCGGGGTTGGTGGAAGGCGCCGACGAGATTCTTTCCGGCGGGCAGGTTGACCCCGACTTTGCCGCCGACCGAGCTGTCGACCTGGGCGAGCAGGGTGGTGGGGATCTGGACGAAGGCGAGACCGCGGAGGTAGGTGGCGGCGACGAAACCGGCGAGGTCGCCGGTGACGCCTCCCCCGAGGGCGACGAGGAAGGATTTTCGTTCGAGCCGGTGTTGCGCCAGTTGATCGTAGCACTGGCTGACCACACGCAGGCTCTTTGATTTTTCGCCGGGTGGAACCACGACCTGCACGGTCTCGAATCCCGCCTGCCCGAGCGAAGTCATCACCCGCTCGCCGAAGAGGGGGGCGACATGGGCGTCGGTGACCACGGCGCAGCGGCCGGTGAACCCGAGAGAGCGACAGCGACGTCCGATCGAACCCAGGAGATCGCGCTCCACGAGGATGTCATAACTGCGGGAGCCGAGCGGTACCGAGACCTTGCGCATGGGCGAAGCCTGCCTTGAAGCGCGCACGCGTGGAATCCCGAACGCGGCGGGGGGGGCGGGGAGCCTGGAGGGCGGGGGTGGCCTTTTCCGGCCGTTCACCGGGTGAGGGGGCCGCGGGGACGCGAGGGGGTGTCGCGTCGTGGGGCCAGGGGGCGTTTTCTGGAGGGCGGCGTTGGGCCACCGGGGATCCGGGCCTGTCCTTCGCGGGGGGTGGACAGATCGTCCGATGCTTCGACCAGGGAGTGGAGTTGTCCCACGACACCATCCAGGTCGAGGGCGAGGGCGCGCAGATCGCCGGCGGCCCGGGCGCTTTCCTCTGCATGCGCGGCATTGGACTGGGTGGAGCGGTCCATGTCAGTGATCGTGCCGTTGATCTGGTCGATGCCGGCGCTTTGTTCCTGGGAGGCCTGGGCGATGCGTTTGACCAGTTCATCGACGGAGCGGTTTCGGCCGACGATCTGTTCGAGGTTTTGGGCGACCTGGGCGCTGATTTCGACTCCCCGACGACTTTTGGCGACGGCGTCCTCGATCCGTTGGGCGGTTTCGCGGGCGGCCTCCGCGGAACGGCGGGCGAGGCTGCGGACTTCGTCGGCGACCACCGCGAATCCCTGGCCGGCTTCCCCGGCGCGGGCGGCTTCGACCGCGGCATTGAGGGCGAGCAGGTTGGTTTGGAAGGCGATTTCGTCGATGGTCTGGAGGATTTTCCCGATGCGCTCGCTGGAGACCTGGATGTCGTTCATGGCGGCGGTCAGTTCCGACATGCCGGAGGCACCGGCATCGGCGGCGGCGCGGGCTTCGGTGGAAAGCGATTCCGCATCGCGGGCATGTCGGGCATTGCTGTGGGTTCGTTCGGCGAGGTGGGCGAGCGAGCTGGAGGTGTGGGCGATGGCCGCGGCCTGGGCGGAGGCGGAATCGGCGACGTGCTGGCTGGTGGTCCGGATTTGTTCGGAGGCGCCGAGCAGTTCCCGGGCGCTGCCGGCCTGCCGGGTGAGGATGGCTTTGAGGGGGCGGACGATGCCGATGGGGATGAAGGCGGCGACCATGAGGGAGAGGCAGACGACCCCCAGACCGAGCAGCAGGACGATCCGCCGTGAGTTGTCGGCGATCTCGGCTGAGCGGCGGAGTTCGTTGTCGACGTTGGTCACGATATCCCGTGCGTTGGCGATGGTCTGGCGATCCCCGGCGGCGATCTGGCGCAACAGCTCGTCGTGCAACGAGGCGTAGGCGGTCCCGGCGGCCAGGCGGCGGTGTTGCAGTGCGGCGATTCCCTCGGGACCGAGGGTGGCGGCCTCGATGGGTTGCAGGGAGAGCGTCAATTGCCGGACGGCATCGGGGGAGAGGTCGATGAGGGCGGCCCGGGCCTCGGCCAGGGTGGCTTGGAGGGTGGCGCGGGTGGCGTCGACCTGGGAATCGAGACGACTGGCCCGGAGCAGGTGCACCTGTTCTCCGATCCGGGTGCAATGGGCCTTCACGAGCAACGAGGCCTTGATCCGTTTCCGCGCTTCGGTGAGGGCCTCGGAGACGATCCGGCTGGCGGCGATGAAGCGGTCGGCGCCCGTGCTGACGGTGGCTTCGAGCGCGGTGGCCGCCTCCTGATTACCGAGGGCGGCATCGAAGACGGCGTCGTCGGCGGTGGTGAGCAGTTCCCGGTTGAGCCGGGTGATGGAGGCGTCGATCCGCTGGAAGGCGAGGATCAGGCCGGGATCGGGGATGGGAGACGGGACGGAAGCCGGGGAGGGGGCGAGGGCTGCCGCAGGGGTTGGTGGGGCTGAGGGTGGGAGATGGGGCGAGGCAACGGCGAGGGCGAGGTCGGTTGCGGGTGCGGGTGCGGGTGCGGGTGCGGGTGCGGTGGTGGAGGGTTTTGGTGTCTCGGATGGCGCGGCTGGGATTTGGGTGGCGGCGTGGAGAACGAGCGTGGCGGCGCCCTGGGGGCCGAGGGCGAGTTCGCGCAGGGCGGCGAGTTCGGTGGCGATGGGGCCGTTGGACGTGCTGGCGATGGCGTGGAGTCGGTCGGTCATGTTGCCGAACACGGTGGACAGTTCGCCGGCGAGATGACGGGCGACATCGCGGTCCCGGACCTGTCGGAGTTCGGCGAGTTGGGAGGCCACCTGGAAGGCGGCGGCGCGGATTTGGAGGGCGGCGATGACGGATTGCAGGGTGGATTCGGCGAGCTGGGTGGCGGCCTTGAGCGCCGCGCTGGCGTTGGTTTTCTGATCCGCGGCGGTGCGCATCAGTTCCTCGAGGGAACTGGCCAGGTGTTTTTCCACCTCGGCTTCGGTGTCGCGGACCAGGGTATCGACCTGGGCGTGGATGGATTTCAGGCCGTCGCCGATTTTGGTGGTGGTGGAGGCGAGACGGGTTTCGAGATCGAGGCCGGCGATTTTCTTTTCGCGGAGTGAGGTGAGGCCGTTGCCGGAGGAGGCGTCGAGGGTGGCGGCTGGGAGCGCCGGCAGTTGGTTGGTGGTGCCGGCGGAATCGATGGCGACCACCAGGGCGTTGAGTTCGATGCCCCGTTGCAGGTCGACGTTTTGACTGCCCAGAAGGGATCGGACGCTCCCGGAGGAGGACTGCATGCTCCGTTGGATGGCATGGATGCCGTAGATGCCGGCGACGGAGATTCCGATGGCGAGGGCGGCGATGAGGGCGACGGCGGCGAGCACGCGTCCACCGAGTTTGAGGCGTAGTTTCACGCGGGCTGGGCTGGGGTCGGGTCGGCTCAGGTCGGATCGGGTCGGGTCGCTTAGGAGTCGGGGGCGGCGGCGGGTTCAAGTTCCCGCACCTCGCCTCCGGAGAAGACGGTGAGGTAGACGTCATCGGAGCCCTGACGGTCCTGGGGGCCGAAGTTCAACCTCCAGCCGCCAAGATCAAGGGTGGAGGTGCCGGAGATGGTTTGGAGCAGGGAGGCGCGGTCGGGGGAGGGGCCGGTTTGCCGCAGCATTTCGGCGAAGAACCGTCCGAGCAGGTAGCCTTCGAGGGAGATCCAGTCGGGGGAAGCTCCGGGGGACTGCCGTTGGAGGGAGGCCTGGTACTCGCGGACGATGGGGAGGTTGCTGGAGAGGGGGTGGGGGACGACCTGGCTGACGATCACGCCTTCGGCGTCGTGGCCGAGTTCCTTTTGGAGGGCGCGGGTACCGACGAAGGAGATGTTGGCGAAGACCGTGTTGGACATGCCGATGCGGCGGGCGAGCCGGATGAATTCGGCGCAGGCCTTGTAGGTGCCGACGAGCACGACGGCGTCCGGCTGGCCTTTGCGGACGTCGAGCAGCCCCGTTTTCACGGCGGTGGTGTTGCGCTCGTAGTTGCCGGTGGCGGCGAGGTCCAGGCCGCGGCGTTTCAGGGCGGCGGTGATTCCGGCGAGACCCGATTGTCCGTAGGCGTCGTTCTGGTAGAAGCAGGCGATCCTGCGAAAGCCGCGGGTGCCGGCGAGGTGTTGGGTGAGCCGTTCGGTTTCCTGGTCGTAACTGGCCCGGAGATTGATGGTCGAGCGCAGGGTGTCGGAGCGGAGGATGGCGGCGCCGGTGAACGAACCAAGCAGCGGGACGCGGGACTCCTCGCAGAGGGGTAGGATGCCTTTGGCCGTAGGAGTGCCCACGATGCCGAGCAGGGCGAAGACCTTGTCGGTGTGGAGCAGCGCGCGTGCGTTGGTAATGGCCCGGATCGGTTCGTAGCCGTCGTCGCGGGTGATCAGGCGGAGTTGCCGTCCGTGAATGCCGCCCGCGGCATTGACCTCGCGGAACGCGGCTTCGAGCCCGGTTCGCATGCCCTGACCGAGCGCGGCGGAGGGCCCTTCGAGCACGGCGGATTGGCCGACGCGCAGTTCGAGTTCGCCGACTCCGACCTCGGCGGATGCGGTGAGGCTCAGGGTGAGGAGCAGGGAGGCGAGCAGGAGCTTCCCGGGGTGGAACGGCGGCGGGGGTTGCATGCCAACGGATGGCGGGTTGCGGGGCCATCCGCGGACCTGCCGTCGGGGTATCGGCAGATGCGGGGAAGTTCTTGAGACATCCGGATCGGGGAGGGGGGGGGGCGGCTGGCTTTGGGCTCGGCGGCGGGCGGGCGGCAGGGCAGCATTCCTGCGGTGCTTACGGTTTCGGAATGCGGTCTTTACTGTGCGGCGGGCGATTTTCATATCGACCCCTGGCGTCCGGTGGCGCGGGCGGTGGTGACCCATGCCCATGCGGACCATGCGCGGGCTGGGTGTGGCGGGTATCTTTGTGCCGCGGAAGGAGTGGAGGTGTTGCGGGTTCGTTTGGGGCGGCAGGTTTCCATCGAGGGCCTGCCGTGTGGGGAGACGCGCGAAATGGGCGGCGTGCGAGTTTCGTTTCATCCGGCGGGCCATGTGCTGGGGTCGGCGCAGGTCCGGGTGGAGCATCGGGGGGAAGTCTGGGTGGTGAGCGGCGACTACAAGACGGAGCCGGACCCGACCTGCGCGCCGTTCGAGCCGGTGCGCTGCGACACCTTCATCACGGAGTCGACCTTTGGGCTTCCGGTGTATCGGTGGCCGGCTGCGTCGGGGGTGTTTCGTGAAATCGATGCGTGGTGGTCGGAGAACCGGCGGGAAGGACGGTTGAGCGTGTTGCATGGTTATTCCCTGGGCAAAGCCCAGCGCCTGCTGGCGGGGGTGGAGTCGGGGGCGGGTCCCATCCTGGTGCATCCGGCGGTGGCGGAGATGCTCCCGGCGTATGCCGCGGCCGGGGTTCGCCTGCCGGAGGTTTCGGTGGTTCGGCGTGGCGATTTGAAAAAGGCGGACCGGCAGGCGCTGGTGGTGGCGCCGCCGGGAGGCCAGGGAGGTGCGGAATCGGACGACTGGGGCGAGGCGTCGGTGGCGTTCGCCTCCGGTTGGATGCTGGTGCGGGGCATGCGGCGTCGGGGCGGGGTAGAGCGCGGTTTCGTGTTGTCGGACCACGCGGACTGGCCCGGGTTGATCCAGGCCATCCGGGCCACGGGCGCGGGGCGGGTGCTGGTGACTCACGGATCCTCGGGAGCGCTGGTGCGGTGGTTGAACGAGAACGGATGGCGGGCGGAACCCCTGGCGACGCGGTTTTTGGGGGAGGCGGGGAGCGAGGGGGCGCCGGAGCCAGAGAGCGGGGCGGGAGCCTGATTCATGGAACGGTTCACCCAGCTTTTTGAGACCCTCGACCGGACGACGCGCACCCAGGCGAAAGTCGCGGCGCTGGAGGCTTATATCCGGGCCGCGCCTCCGGAGGATGCGGCGTGGGGGTTGTGGTTTCTGGCGGGAAACCGGATTCGCAGGCCGGTGCCGGTGGCCTTGATGAAGCGGTGGGTGGCGGAGGCGGCGGAACTGCCGCTCTGGCTGGTGGACGAGAGCCACGAGGCCGTGGGCGATCTGGGGGAGACGCTGGCGCTTCTCCTGCCGCCGCCGTCGACCCCGGATCCGCCGCGCCTCGCGCGGTTGGTGGTTGAACGACTCCAGGCGCTGGCCGGCGCGCCGGAGGAGACCCAACGCCAGCTCATGATCCGGACCTGGTCGCAGTTGGAGCCGACCCAGCGATTCCTGTGGCACAAGATGATCGGGGGTGGATTCCGGGTGGGCGTTTCCATGGCGCTGCTGGTCCGGGCTCTGGCCAACGTGGCCGCCGTGGATCCGGCGGTCATGAGCCATCGCCTTTCCGGTCGGTGGCAGCCCACGGCCGAAGGTTTGGCGGGACTGTTGTCGAAGGAAGGACCGGCCGATGATCCCGCGCGACCGTTTCCGTTTTATCTCTCGTCGCCGAGGGAGGGACCGCTGGAGGAACTCGGCAATCCCGGCCACTGGCAGATCGAGTGGAAGTGGGACGGCATCCGGGCGCAGTTGATCCGGCGGGCGGGGCGGACGGTGCTTTGGTCCCGCGGTGAGGAGATCGTGACCGCCTCCTTTCCGGAGGTTGCGGAGGCGTCGGGCGGGCTGCCGGATGGCACGGTGCTGGACGGCGAGATCCTGGCCTGGCGCGGCGAGGGGCCGCTGCCTTTCGCCCGGTTGCAGCGCCGGTTGCAGCGTCGGGCGCCGGGGCACGCGTTGTGCCGGGAAGTGCCGGTGATCTTCATGGCGTACGACCTGCTGGAGCAGGATGGGACGGACATTCGTGGTCTGCCGCTGAGAGAGCGTCGCGTGCGTTTGGAACGGGTTTTGGCGGAGTTCTCGGCGGGCGGTCGGGGCGGCGGCGGGGCTGGGCGGGTTCGGGAAGCCTGGGTTCAGGGGGACTTGTTTGGGGTGGATCCGACGGAGGAGCACTCCGGACCGGTTCTGCGGTTGTCGGCCATCCTGCCGGCGGAAACCTGGGAACGCGTGTCGGTGTTGCGCGAGCAGGCCCGCGGGCTGGGGGCGGAGGGAGTGATGCTGAAGGATCGCGAATCGACGTATGGCGTGGGACGTGTGCGGGGCGCGTGGTGGAAGTGGAAACTGTCCCCGATGACCTGCGACGCCGTTCTGGTCGCGGCCCAGCCTGGTCATGGACGGCGCGCGGCGCTTTTTACCGACTACACCTTCGCGGTGTGGCGCGGGACGGAGTTGGTGACGGTGGCGAAGGCGTACTCGGGTTTGAGTGACGCGGAGATCGCGGAGGTTGATGCGTACGTCCGAGGTCACACCACAGGGCGGTTTGGGCCGGTGCGATCGGTGGAGCCGGAGTTGGTTTTCGAGCTGGCCTTCGACGGCGTGGCGGCCTCGGGTCGGCATCGGGGCGGGGTGGCCCTGCGGTTTCCGCGCATGGCGCGGTGGCGACGGGACAAGAAGCCGTCGGAGGCGGACACACTCGAAACCCTCATTCGACTCGCGGGGGAGGCGGGCGTCCCGTGAACCGGCGCATTCGGGCGTGGTACGAGTCGCGGGGATGGAGGCCGCTGCCGTTCCAGGAGGAGGCCATCGCGGCTTATGGTCGGGGGGCGAGCGGGTTGATTCACGCGCCCACGGGTGTGGGCAAGACCCTGGCCGCGTGGCTTCCGGTGCTTTCCTCCTGGCTGGATGAACGCGAAACGGCGGGGGGCGGCGCTGGGGAGGAGGTCGGGGCGGGCCGGGGGGGGATGGAGCCGTTGCGGGTGCTTTGGCTGACGCCGTTGCGCGCGTTGTCCCAGGACACCGTGCGCTCGTTGCGGGAGGTGGTGGAGGAGTTGGAGCTGCCGTGGACGGTGGACGGGCGGACGGGGGACACGACGGCGTCGCGCAAGGCGAAGCAGCGGGAGCGGTTTCCGTCGGTCCTGGTGACCACGCCGGAGAGCCTGACCCTGCTGCTTTCGTATCCGGAGACCCGGGAAGCCTTCGCGAGCCTGCGTTGCGTGGTGGTGGATGAATGGCACGAGCTTCTGGGCAGCAAGCGCGGGGTGCAGACTGAGCTGGCGCTGGCGCGGTTGCGGCGGTGGCTGCCGGGACTGCGGACGTGGGGATTGTCGGCGACCCTTGGCAATCTGGCCGAGGCCATGGAGACCCTGCTGGGGGTGGGATCGAGGGGAGAGACGGGTTGCCTGATTTCCGGCGATCTGCCCAAGCGCGTTGAGATCGAGACCCTGCTGCCGGCGTCGCTCGAGAAATTTCCCTGGGCGGGACACATCGGTCTTCGGTTGCTGCCGGAGGTTGTGGCGGCCATCGAACGGGCCGCGACGACCCTGGTGTTCACCAACGTCCGGTCCCAGGCGGAGATCTGGTACCGGGCGCTGTTGGGGGCGCGGCCGGACTGGGAGGGGTTGTTGGCGATTCACCATGGTTCGCTCGGGCGCGAGGAGCGCGAGTTGGCGGAGACCGGGTTGCGCACGGGCCGGTTGCGTGCGGTGGTCTGCACTTCGAGCCTGGATCTCGGGGTGGATTTTTCGCCTGTCGATCAGGTCCTCCAGATTGGCGGGCCGAAGGGGCTGGCGCGTTTGATTCAGCGGGCGGGACGGAGCGGGCATCGGCCGGGCGGGGTGAGTCGCGTTCTTTGCGTGCCGGCGCATGCGCTGGAGTTGGTGGAGTACGCGGCGGCGAGGACGGCGCTGGCGCGGGGTGAGGTGGAGCCCCGGACGCCTTTGGATTGTCCCCTGGACGTTCTTTCCCAGCACGTGGTGACGGTGGCGTTGGGCGGTGGATTCCAGCGGGAGGAGTTGCTGGCGGAGGTGCGCGCGACCCGGGCTTATCGGAACCTGGCGAGGGAAGCCTTCGACTGGGTGCTTGAGTTTGTGATGCGGGGAGGACGGAGTCTGGGGGCGTATCCCGAGTATTGCCGGGTGGTGGAGGTCGATGGTCGGTGTGTGGTGATCTCGAAGGATATTGCGCGCCTGCATCGGATGGGGGTGGGGACCATTGCGAGCGATGCGGCGGTGTCGATCCGGTTCATGAACGGCGCCAGTTTGGGAACGGTGGAGGAATCCTTCATCGCCCGATTGAAGGCGGGGCAGCATTTCGTGTTCGGGGGGCGGGTGCTCAAGCTGTTGCGCGTCCATCAACTGACGGCGTACGTGCGGCCGGCGAAGCGGAGCAGCGGGGTGGTTCCGCAGTGGAGCGGGGGCCGGCTTCCGCTCTCGAGCCTTCTGGCCGCGGAGGTGAGGCGGGAACTCGAGGGGTGGCAGACCGCGGATTCGCCTGAGATGCGGGCGGTCCGGCCGATCCTGGGCATCCAGGCGGAAGGGTCGTCGCTGCCGGGGGCGGACGAGTGGCTGATCGAGACCACCGAGACGCGCGAGGGTCGGCACTGGTTCCTGTTCCCGTTTGGAGGCCGGCTGGCGCACGAGGGGTTGGCGGCGTTGCTGGGGTACCGGTTGTCGCGGGAACGGCCGCTCACGCTGACCCTGGCGGCGAACGATTACGGACTCGAACTGCTTCCCTCGGAGCACGTGGAGTTGAGCGAGGCGGATTGGAGACGGCTTCTTTCGCCGGAGGGGTTGGTGGAGGATCTGCTGGCGTGTGTGAATGTGGTGGAACTCGCGAGGCGCCAGTTTCGGGAGATTGCGCGGGTGGCCGGGCTGGTGTTTTCCGGGTATCCCGGGGCGCCGAAGTCGATGAAGCAGGTCCAGGCCTCGAGTGGTTTGTTTTTCGAGGTGTTCCGTCAGTACGAACCGGATCATCTCCTGTTGGAGCAGGCGCGGCGGGAGGTGCTGGACCGGCAGTTGGAGTTCACGCGCCTTCGAGGGTTGCTGGAAGCCGGGGGACGCCAGCGGCTGGTGATGCGGCGGCCCGTGCGACTCACCCCATTGTCCTTTCCGCTGTGGGCGGAGATGATACGTGGACAGTTAAGCAGCGAGCCTTGGGAAGAGCGCGTTCGGAGAATGGCGGAGCAACTTGAGGCGGCGGTGGGTAATCCTCATGACACAGCAGGCACTCAGCATTGAGATCTCGGGCATCCCCGTGCGGCTATGGTCGGGCAGGGCGCTGGACTGGCCGGAGGGCCGGACCCTGTTCGTGGCTGACACCCATTTTGGAAAAGCCGCGTCCTTTCGTTCGCTGGGAATCGCGGCGCCCGATTCGACCCGATCCGACCTCGATCGCATCGATCGGCTGTTGATGGCGGCCGGGTCACGGCGTCTGGTGGTGTTGGGCGATTTTTTTCATGCCCACGTCGGAGTCACACCCTCCATCACTTCCGCTCTGGCCGAATGGCGTTCACGCCATGCCGGTCTCGAGGTGGTTTTGGTGCGGGGCAATCACGACCTGGGCGCGGGGGATCCGCCCAAGACTCTTGGGATCCGGTGTTTTCCCGATCCGTGGCGTCTGGGTCCCTGGGTGTGCCGGCACGAGCCGGCGGAGAGTCCGCTGGGGCCGGTGCTGGCGGGACATCTGCACCCCGGCAGGATGCTTCGCGACCGCAATGGCGCCGTCCTGCGCGTGGCCTGCTTCTCGGTGGCCGACCGATTGACGATCCTTCCCGCGTTCGGCTCCTTCACAGGGGCCAAGGAGCTTCCCCATCGGCCCGGCGAACGGCTGTTCGCAGTTTCGGAGCATTCCCTGATCAAGGTGGGTTGAGCGCAGTGGTGCAGGGGAAGAAATGACGGCTGAGTTCCACGGGAGGACGGACAGGCTCGTTGGAGTGGGGGACGATGTGTTTTGGTTTCCGGTTTTGTTCGAGCCGCGACATTCCTGGAATTCCTCCGGGAATTCCTCCTCGCCAGTGTCTTGCTTTTGTGATCCTCTGCCCGGGCCTTCGAGCTTCCCTATCCGCTCGACGTGCTCGGGATTCCGAGTGCCACGATCTTTTACATCCGGGACGGCCGAATCACTTCCACCAACCGGTCGGGTACCAGCGTCACCTGGGTCGATGTCACTCGCGTTGGCGGCCAGCCGCCCACCCTCACCCAGGAACCCCAGGACTAGGTGGTCCAATTGAACCAGTCCGTCACGATCCGGGTGCGGGCGACGGGCGTGGGGCCGATCTCGTACCAGTGGTATCGGAACGGGGCCACCGATCCCTCCCTCACCGGGGCCGTTCTTCTCTACCCGAATATCCAGGCGGCTCAGATCGGAAACTACTATTGCGTGCTCTCCAACGCCGGGGGCTCCGTCACCAGCCGTGTGGCCAGTATTCGTCTCGATGTGCCCGCGCCGACCGCAACCATGGTCCCGACGATCGAGTTCACCGCGGGCATCCTCACCAGCTTTGGTCCCACGGTCACCGGGGGTCAGCCTCCGTTCACTTATCAATGGGAGAAGGACGGAAAGCTTGTGCCGGGAGCCACGGATTTCAGCTTCCCGCTTCCCTCGGTCTCGGCCGCTGATGCGGGGACCTACCGCTGCATTATTGCGGATGCCTTCGGCAACCAGGTGATTGCCGGGCCGACGGTGCTCAGCGTCCTTCTCCCGCCGGCCCCGCGTTTTCTGATCGAGCCCCAGCCGGTGACCCTGGCGGCGGGATCGCTCCTGGTGCTGAACGCCCGATTTGAAAGCCAGCCGCCGAACCAGCCCGCCACCGCCGTGTGGCGCCGTAACGGCGTTCCCGTACCCGGCGGTTCCGTGTTCGAGAACAACGGGGCGTGGTCGGCGAATTTCCAGCTGCCAGACGTGCAGCCCAACATTTCCGGCCAGTACGACTGCGTGGCCACGGGACCCGGCGGCAGCGTGGTCAGCCGGGCGGTTCGTGTGCTGGTCAAGGCGGCGGATTCCGCGGATGCGGTGGATGCGAGCTTCGATCCCGGCACCGCGAACCGAATCGCGTTCAACAATCCCGGGGGTGACGGTGCGATCGAGGGGTTGGCGGTGCAGGCCGACGACAAGATCCTGATCACGGGAACCTTCAAGCAGTGGAACGGCCAGGCGCGCACGAATCTTGTCAGGTTGAACGTCAACGGTTCCCTCGACACCACCTTCGCGCCGCATCATTTCGAGCCGGGCATCAACGGTGATATCGCCGTTCCCGGCGTGGCGGTGGCGCCCGATGGCCGGATCTATTTGGCCGGGGTCTGGAAGACTTTCGACAGTGTCGATGACGGTGCCCCGTATCACCTCGTGCGGCTGAACCGGGATGGCACGCAGGACCGCAGCTTCGCCTTGCCGAACCTCGTGGGGGCTGGCGATGAACTTGCGATTCTCCCGGACGGCACGGTGTACAACAACGGCTTCCGGCGGGTGAACAATGCCACCCATTACCTGCTCAAGTTTCCCGCGGGCGGCGCGGCGGATCTCGGCTTCGATGCCGGCTATTCCACGGCGCGGTTCAGCGGAAACACCGCCGGGGCG
>CAYZAE010000009.1:36744-54047 GCA_964476125.1 uncultured Verrucomicrobiota bacterium
CGGGCGGATCGTGATCGCGGGTTTCTTCACGGAAGTCCGGGGTCAGTTCGATGACACCGCACATGCCCTGACCCGACGGCACGTGGCCCGACTGGCCGGCGTTCCGGCAGGGGGCGGTGGACCGGTGACGCCCCAACCCGTGACCCTGGCGGCCGCCACGGTCACCTCGGGCGGCGCCCTGGGCTTCACGGTCGCCACGCAGGTGGGTGTGACGTACTTCCTGGAGAAGAAAGCCGGGTTCGGGGATCCCACCTGGACCGTGGTCCTTTCGGTCACCGGGGACGGAACCTCCAAAGTCCTCGAGGCGGCCATGGCCGGCACCAGCGGGTTTTTCCGCATACGCGCTCAGTGAGAGTGCGTCGTTGGTCGTAGGGCGTGTGTCGAGGGGATTGCGTGCGGTCCCGGCGCGGTTGCCAAGGGGTGGCAAACGCGGTCGACTTCGGGCAGATCATGAGCGTCTCCCTGAAGATTTCCCGTCGTCCGCGCCGACTTCGCCGCAACGCCGCCATTCGCGAGATGGTGCAGGAGGTGCGGTTGCAGGCGTCCGATCTGATCGCCCCGCTGTTCGTGCAGGACGACGACGGGCCGCCGGTTCCGGTGGGATCGATGCCCGGGGTGTACCGCCTGAACATCAGCGACCTCGTCCGGGAGGCGCAGTCCCTGGCGGAGGTGGGAGTCCGGGGCATCGCGTTGTTTCCGGTCACGCCGGTCCGGCGCAAGGATCCGCGGGGCAAGGAGGCCCTGAATCCCGAGTGTCTCGTGCTGCGAACCGTGGCGGCGCTCAAGTCGGCGGGGGTGCCGCTGGTGATCTTCACCGACATCGCGCTCGATCCGTACACCACCCACGGACACGACGGCGTGCTGACGGCGGACGGCCATGACGTGGACAACGACGCGACGGTGGACATTCTCGCCCACATGGCCGTGCTGCATGCCGCGGCGGGCGTCGATTTCGTGGCGCCCAGCGACATGATGGACGGCCGGATCGGGGCCATCCGAACGGCGCTGGATGAGGCGGGGCATGGGCAGACGGGGATCCTGGCTTACAGCGCGAAGTTTGCGTCGGCGTTTTACGGACCTTTTCGGGAAGCCGTGGGCAGCAAGGCGGCGGCGGGCACGGCGTCGCTGGACAAGCGGACTTACCAACTCAATCCGGCGAATGTGCGGGAGGCGATGGCGGACGCCATGCTGGATGAGGCGGAGGGCGCGGATGCGCTGATGGTAAAGCCGGCCGGGCCGTATCTCGATGTCATTGCGGAGTTGCGACGGCGCACGTTGCTGCCGGTGGCGGCGTATCAGGTGAGTGGGGAATACGCGCAACTTCACGCGGCGGCGGAGCGGGGATGGCTGGATCTGGAGCGATGCCGCGACGAGTCGTTGCTGGCGATCAAACGGGCTGGGGCGGATTGGATTCTGACCTATTTCGCGAAGGATGTGGCGCGGGCGCTGGCGGGAAGTCGGTGACGCAGTTTTGGGGCGGAGTGGGGACCTGTTTCGACAGGATCAACAGGATCCCGAGGGTGAGAAAGGGGTTCCGCCTGACCAGCGGCCCTTCCACGCCTTGCGCCGGTGATCGCCGGGCCTGGTGCTATTCGGAGTTTTTCCTTGTGATCCCCCGGGGTTCCCTGAGGGTCGGTACCGGTGAGAAAATCCTGGTACGCGAGGTGGATCAAAGGAGAGGCGGAACCGGTTGTTCCGGTGGTGGTGGATTGGGGGTCGGCCGATGCGGTGGCGGAGGCGGGGGATGCGGCGGTGCAGTTCGCCCACGCCCAGCGCTGTCAGTCTGATGACTCCGGGAGCGGCAGGAAGGAGGCGGCGTTTGCCTGGTATCGCCGCGCGGCGGAGCGCGGTCACGGCGGGGCCCGGGTGGCACTGGCCATGATGTACCGCCGGGGGGAGGGCGTGGAGCGGGATGAGGGCGAAGCGCTGCGGTGGCTGCGGGTCGCGGCCGGGGCAGGGGAACCGGACGCCCAGTATGAACTCGGGTTGACCTACTATCGGGCGAGCCTCTGGGGGCGGAAGCTGGATGATCTCGACACCAAGCTCGAAGCCTACCGCTGGCTTCGATTGGCGGCCTTGCAGGGTGTGGAAGGAACGGAGGGGGCGTGGGAACAGGCCTGCCTCCGCATGACCCACGATGAGATCGCCGCGGGCAATCGCGCGGTGGAATCGTTCAGCCCGGCGGCGGGTTGAGCTGCTTGGCGAGCCGGGCCACCGTCTCCTCAAGTTCGCGAATCCGCTGGAGGGTGTCCGGGAGCTTCTGCAGGGCGATCCACTGCCGCTTCATCTGCCGATCGGGTTGGGCGGGAATCCCGAGCACCGTGGTCCGGTCGGGAATGTCGCGCATGACCCCGGACTTGGCCCCGATCGTGGCCTGGTTGCCCAGCTTGAGATGTCCGGCAATCCCGGACTGGGAGGCAATCACACAGTAGTCGCCGGTCCGGGTGCTGCCGGCAAATCCCACCTGGCCCATGACCAGGCAATGACTGCCGATCACTACGTTGTGGGCGATGTGGACCAGGTTATCGATCTTTGATCCCCGGCCAATGATGGTGCTGCCGAAGGCGGCGCGGTCGATGGCGGTGTTGGCGCCGATTTCGACGTCGTCATGCACCTCGACATTCCCGGTCTGGAGCACCTTCCGGTGTCGGCCTTCATCAAAGACGTAGGCGTAACCGTCGGAGCCGATCACGGTGCCGGCGTGTACGATCACTCGATTTCCGAGTCGGCAACGTGCTCCGAGGATGACGTTGGGGGAGAGCCGGACATCGTCCCCGATCTGGGAGTCGGCGCCGAGATGATTGCCGCCCATGAGCACGGCGCGGGCGCCGAGTCGGACGTTGGGGCCGAGGGTGCAGTGGGGGCCGACGTGGGCATCGGGTGGAATGACGGCCGAGGGATGAACCACGGCGCCGGGGTCGATGCCGGGTTGGAACGATTCCTGCGGGACGAAGTGGGGCAGGAGCCGCGCCATGGCGATGCGCGTGCAGCGGACGCGGATCAGGGTTTTGGCGGAGGTGATGGCCGGGTCGGAGACCAGGATCGCGGTCGCGCCGCTTTGCTCGGCGGCGAGAAAGTAGGAGGCGTTTTCCGCGAAGGTGAGGTGTCCGGCGCCGGCGCTTTGGGCGGGGGCGACTCCTGTGAGTGGCTCGGATCCGCAGCCGACAACCTGTCCGGCGACGAGTTCAGCGACCTGATCGACGGTAAGGTTCATGGGGTGTGGAGAGGGGAGTGGGGAGGGCGGCGTGGGGAGTGGGGAGTGGGGAGTGGGGAGATGGGCGCGGGAGGGGGCGGTCCGGACTCGGGAGTCGAGGCTGGAGGTAGGACTTGGGTTCGGGGGGCGGTCGCGGGGGCCGCTTGGATCGGTGCGGCTCAGGTCTGGGGCAGGCCGGTCATGCGACCGGTGTCGGTATCCCAGACCTTGAGGCTGAGGCAGCGGTAGACTTCGACAGGGCTGAGGGAGGTGGTCCGGGGGGATTGGAGTTCGGGGATTTCCCGCATAGCTTCCGGCAGCCGGTAGAACGGAATCTTGGAATTGAGGTGATGGATGTGGTGATAGCCGATGTTGGCCGTGAACCAGGAGAGCACGGGGCCGGCGCGGAGGAAGCTGGAGGATTCGAGGGCGGCGGCTTCGTAGCTCCATTCGGCGTTGGGGCGGAAGCTGACGTCCGGGAAATTGTGCTGCGCGTAGAAGAGGTAGGAGCCGATGGCGAAGGCGAGCAGGCTGGGAACGGTCTGGACGAGCAGGAGCGTGGTCAGATCGGTCCAGACCAGCAGGGCGGCGGTGATGCTGAAGTGGAGGACCAGGGCGACCGCGCAGTCCCAGTGACGCCGGGGATGGGTCAGGAAGGGGTTCAGGCACATGCCGAACAGGAAGACGAAGCCGTAGCCGAGGGCGAGGGTGAGCGGGTGGCGCTGGAACAGGTAGCGGAGGCGGGCGCCGCGGGAGGCCTTGCGGAAGGCCTCGGCGGTCATGATGGGAAACGAGCCGATGTGCGATCCGCGCAGCTTGGAGTTGTGGTTGTGATGATGGTTGTGGGAGGCGCGCCAGATGCTGCTGGGGCTGAGCGACCACATGCCGTAGAGGGCGCAGACGAAGCGGGCCAGCTTCGACCGTGAGAGGATCGCGTCATGCTGCTGGTCGTGGTAAATCACGAACAGCCGGAGCATGAGGAATCCCGTGAGCACGCTGGTGGCGATGCGAACGGGCAGGAAGGGGACGAACAGGGTCGCGGCGAGGGAACCGGCCAGGAGGGCGGCGGTGGACAGCAGGTACCACCAGCTTTTCCAGGCCACTTCCGAGGCGTACGCGCGGGTGGCGAGGATCAGTTCGGGACCGGTCCTGAGTTGGGCCGGGGGGCTGGTGGGGGCCGTGTGGGCCGCATGGGCATTCGATTCGCGACTGTGCCGGGTCTTCGCGGCTGGCTTGCGGGCGCGGGCCTCTTGGGCCCCCGATGGCATGGTCATGTGACGCCACCCTGAAGCCATATGGGTCGAAGTGCAACCGTTCGTGCCAGTGTTTCGGGCACTTAACTTTCCGGGGGGGGGGCGGCCGCGACACCCGCCGCTCCGGCCCGAAGCCGTTCCACCAGCCCCGGAAACCGGCAGTTCTGGCACAAGGCGTTCGAATGAGCGCAGAAGTCGCGGACGATCTGGAGCATGCCCTGCTGGAGGGCGGCGGTTTTTCGCCCGGGCAGGCTGGCGTCCTCGAGCAACCGTGCCCGGGCCAGCTTGAGGGTGGAATTGTCCTCACCGGGCGACCAGTCGAGGTAAAGCACTTCGATTTTTTCGCGGGCCTGGGCATCCGCTCCGGCGTCGGCGCGGGCCCAGAACCAGGGCAGGATGGCGTTGACCGCCAGGTCGTTCACCCGGCCGGCGCCGAGCAGCGGGGGAGCCTCGGGAAGTTCGCGGGCGGTCAGGGTGTAATGCCGCCGCCAGAAACCGTCGGCTTCCGGTCTAAGGAGTTCCAGAAGAGTATCTTCGGCGGATTTTTTGGGTTCATCCGCGACCGGGCTGGCCGGGCTTTGGACATGCCGGGCGTACCAGTCCTCGAGTCGCGATTCCCAATCGGGGCGGGCGATCCAGGCGGCGGCGAGGGCGAGACGGCGCTGGGGATGGTTGGCGGGGCGCACGCCGTTGAGGCGCCAGACGCCGGGGGGGAGGGTGCGGTGGGAGAACGATTCACGCTCGCGCCACCAGAGGTCCCAGAGACGCCGGGCGCGGGTTCCCTTGCCGGGTTCGGGGGGGAGCAGGCCGGCGAGACCGAGGAGACGCGCTTCCCAGGATTCCCGCAGGTTCCGGGTTTCGATGGGCAGCTTTCGGGCGTCGGGGAGCAGTTCGGCGACCCCCTGCATGGGCCAGGCGTTGTGCTTGTAGCCGAGGGCGCGGAAAACGCCCTCCCAGAGGGCCTGATGCCAGCCGACACCCCTGGCGCGAGCCCGGAAGTGAAGGGCCTTGGTGCGGAGCCGGACCAGGGCGGCCTGGTGAAGGACGTCGAGCAGCGCGGCGGGGGAGAGTTGCTGGAGCGGGGCGCAGCAGGCGCCTTCGAGGCAGGCGGGAGGGAGTTCGCCGGCGCCCCCCACCCAGGAGCGCAGTTCCTCCACCGGAGCATCCAGCCGGTCCTTGATCACCAGCGTGGGCAGGGGCGGTTCACCGGCCGCGGGTTCCCAGACCACGTGGAGAATCACGTTCTGGTAGGCGGCATTTCCGGCATGACCATGGGATTTCCAGCCGCTCGATTTCAGGTCGATCTCGACGTCCCCGGAAACCGGTTCGTCGTTTTCGATCTGGATGATGGCATTGAGGAAGTCGGGACCGCTCTCCCGGTTCCAGAAGCCCGGATGGAGAATGGTGAGGCGCCGGCCGTCGCTGGTGGTGAGCTGGTCGCGGAGCAGGCGTTGATGCGCCCAAAGCTCCTGGAGCCAGCGCTCCGGCGGGAGCGCCTCGGGGGATGCGTCATGCAGGGAAGGGTCGTGGGCGCCTTGTTCGCGCCATTCAAGATAGAGACCGGCCGGGCGGGTCATTGGATGTAGCCAGAGGCAGAGGGCCGATCAAATGCAAGCGCGGCGGCAACCTTTGGCGCTCTTGACGCTGTTTTCAGACCAGGGACTTCCGGGCCGGATCGAGGGCCAGTTTTTTGACCAGCTCCTTGATCTTCTGGGACTGCGATTTGTGGGCCACCAGGGTGGCGTCGTCGGTCTGCACCACGATGCAGTCGCGCAGTCCCACCAGGCAGATGGGGGTTCGCCGGGACTTGCCGCGGGCGTCGAAGACGATGTTGCGGGCGGCGTCGACGTGGAGGAAATCGGCGGAGGCGCAGTTGCCTTCCGAATCGGCGGGGAGATGGCGGGCGAGGGCGTTCCAGGCGCCGAGGTCGTCCCAACCGAACGAGCCGTCGGCGACGACCACGTTCTGGGCTTTTTCCATCAGGGCGTAGTCGATGGAGATCTTCCGGATTTCCGGGTATTCGCGGGCGAGGACCTTGTCGAGGGCTCGGGGGCCCTTGGACGCGGCCTCGAACCAGCGCTGGCAGGCGGCGAACATGTCCGGCTGGTGGGCTTGAAGACCCTGGGTGACGGTCACGAAGGACCAGAGGAACATCCCGGCATTCCAGCGGTAATGGCCGCTCTGGACGTAGTTGAGGGCGGTTTCGTAGTCGGGCTTTTCCTTGAACTGTTCCGCGCGGTGGAACGTGGTCGGGTAGGGTTTGCAGCCCTGCGGGGGAGGGAGCACTTCGCCGACGCGGATATAGCCGTAGCCGGTGGCGGGTTCGGTGGGTTGGATGCCGATGGTGACGATGGCCTGTCCCCGCCCGGCGAGGTCGAAGCTGTCGGACAGCACCTGTTGGAAGCGCTTGGGTTCGGGGATGACGTGGTCGGCGGGGAGGACGGCCATCACGCCGGTGGTGGAGCGGGCGCCGACCAGGGCGGCGCCGAGGGTGACGGCGGCGCAGGTGTCGCGGCCGACGGGTTCGGCGATGACATTTTCCGGGGGCAGTCCGGTGAGTTGACGGCGGACTTCGGCGGCCTGGGCGGCGTTGGTGATGACGAGGATGTTCTCCAGCGGCACGAGCGGGCGGACGCGTTCAACGGCCTGCTGGAGGAACGAGGATTCGCCGAGCAGTCGGATCAGTTGTTTGGGGGTCTTTTCCCGGCTGACCGGCCAGAACCGTTCGCCGCGGCCGCCGGCCATGATGATCACGAAACGGTCCCGGGCCTGGCTGGCGGATCGGGGGGGCCCGGCGGATGCGGTGCCTGGGGTGGATCGGGCCTTGGCGGGGGCCTTGGCCCGGGCGGTCTTCCGTTGGGGCGGAGCCTTGGCGGCGGCGGCGGCCGCGGTGCGTTTGGGGGCGGGTTTTCGTTTCACAGGGGCGCTCATGGGCGGATGGCTTGCACGAGAGTCGAGACGAATGCGCCCACGGTGGAGGCCAGGCCCGGGGTGTCGCCAATCTCGCCAATGCGATGAACAATGGCGCTGCCGACGACCACGGCGTCGCCGTGGGAGGCGACGGCCCTGGCCTGTTCGGGGTTGGAAACCCCGAAGCCGATGGCGATGGGAAGAGGGGTGTGGGAGCGAATCCGGGCGACCCGGGCCTCGATGGTGTCGGCGACCTTGGATTGCATGCCGGTGACCCCCTCCCGGGAGACGTAATAGATGAAGCCCGATCCCCGCCGGGTGATCTGGGCGATGCGATCCTCGGGGGTGGTTGGGGCGATGAGCCAGATGGCGCGCAGGTTCACTTCCCGCATCTGGCGTTCGTAGTCGTCGGCCTCCTCGGGCGGCAGGTCGAGCACGAGCAGGCCGTCGACGCCCGCCACTGCGGCGGCGCGGATGAAACTGGCGAGCCCGACGCGGTGGAGCAGGTTGAAGTAGACGTAGAGGACGATGGGGATCTGGGAATCGCGGCGGATGGCGGTGATGGTTTCGAGCAGCCTCGGGGGGGTCGTGCCGCTGGCGAGCCCGCGCTGCGCGGCGAGCTGGTTGACCAGGCCGTCGGCGAGCGGGTCGCTGAAAGGGACGCCAAGTTCGAGCACGTCAACGCCGGCGCGATCGAAGGCGAGGGCGATCTGACGGGTGGCCTCGAGATGGGGATCTCCGGCGCCAATGTAGGCGACGAAGCCTTTTTTTCCGGCGGCGCGAAGTTGTTGAAAGCGCTCGTCGATGCGGTTCACCCGGTGAGGGTGCCAGAGCGGGGAACCCGGGCTCAAGGGTGGGGAGTGGGGCGTTTATCGTTTGTCGTTGGTCGTGGGTCGTGGGTCGTGGGAGGGAGTGGGAGTGGGAGTGGGGAGTGGGGAGTGGGAGTGGGGAGGTGGCTTCGGGAGCTTGCGTGGTGGGGGGGAGGAGCCGCAGGTTTGGGGCTCCTGTTCGATGGCACTCCAATTCTTCAACACGCTGACGCGACGGGTCGAGGCCTTCACCCCCAGGGATCCTGCGGGGCAGGCGGTGGGCATGTATTGCTGCGGCCCGACCGTTCATGATTTCGCCCACATCGGGAACTTCCGGACCTTTGTCCTGGCGGATTTCCTGCGACGCTACCTTGAGTTCCGCGGGTATCGGTTGACGCACGTGATGAATGTGACGGATGTGGAGGACAAAATCATCCGGCGCGTGCGCGAGTCGGGGGGTGGTTTGCGGGAGTACACGGCGCGCTATGAGGCGGCGTTTCTCGAGGATCACCGGACCTTGAACTGCCTGCCGCCGCACCATCTGCCGCGGGCCACCGAGTACATCCCGGAGATCGTGACGCTGATCGGCCGGTTGCTGGAGCGTGGGCTGGCTTATCGGGCGGGCGACGGATCGGTGTATTTCAGCATCGACAAGTACCGGGGCTGCGGATGCCGGTACGGGCAGTTGTTGAATCTCAATCTCGATGAACTGCGGCCGGGGGAGCGGGTGCGGTCGGACGAGTATGAGAAGGAGGCGGTGGCTGATTTCGCGCTTTGGAAGGCCCGGGTGCCGGAGGACGGCGAGGTTTTCTGGCCGAGTCCGTGGGGGGAAGGGCGTCCGGGGTGGCACATCGAGTGCAGTGCGATGGGGATGAAGCTGTTGGGGCCGAGTTTCGACCTGCATCTGGGCGGTGAGGATCTGGTGTTTCCGCATCACGAGGATGAAATCGCCCAGAGTGAGGGAGCCGGTTTGCAGCTGCCCGGGGAGCGCTTCGTGAAGCACTGGATGCACGGGGCTTTTCTGCTGGTGGAGGGAAAGAAGATGAGCAAGTCCCTGGGAAATTTCTACACCCTGCGGGATTTATTGGCGAAGGGCTTCGGGGGGCGGGAAATCCGATACCTCCTGCTCACCGCCCATTACCGGGAGTCGTTCAACTTCACCCTCGAGGGCCTGGCGGGGGCCCGGACGGCCCTGGCGCGGTTGGATGAATGCGCGGGGCGGCTGCGGGAGGTTGCGGCCGGCACGGAAGCCCCTGCGGAGCCCGGTATTCTGGCGCGGTTCACCGAGGTGCTGGACGATGATCTCAATGTGTCCGCGGCCTGGGGAGCCATCTTTGAGTGGGTCAGGGAGCGGAACCGGGCGATGGCCGAAGGGCGGTTGACTCCCGTGGAAGCGGGCGCGGCGCTCGCCGCATGGCGTACTCTCGCGGAGACCCTGGGGCTCTGGGTGGAGTCGACGGCCGAAGCGCCGGAGGAAGTGCGCGCGCTGGCCGAGGAACGGCAGGCGGCCCGCAAGGCCAGGGATTTCAAGCGATCGGATGTGATTCGCGACCAGCTCAAGGCCCTGGGATGGATCGTGGAGGACACGCCCAAGGGGCCCAAGCTGAAGCGCCTTTAGGCGCAATTCGTCCGTCACCGTGATTCCCCTTTCCGTCCGGAGGGGCGCGTTGCTAGACCTGTGCGGATGTCGACGGGAACTACGACGATTGGATTTCTTGGCGCCGGCCGGATGGCGACGGCGTTGGCCCAGGGGGTGGTGCGTGCGGGACTGGTGGAGCCCTCGGGGGTGATGGCGAGTGATGTCGAGGCCGGCGCCCGGGAGCAGTTCGCGCGGTCCACCGGCGGGGCCGTGACCGCCTTCAATCGGGATGTGGTGCGGTTTGCCCGGACGATTGTGATCGCGGTCAAGCCCCATCAGGTGGCCGAGGTGCTTGCCGAGGTGCGGGAGGCGGTGGAGCCCGGTCACCGGATGGTGAGCATCGCCGCCGGGGTCACCCTGGCAAAACTCGAGGCGGGGCTGCCGCCAGGCAGCCGCGTGGTGCGTGTCATGCCCAATACCCCGGCGCTGGTGGGGCAGTCGGCGACGGCCTTTGCCCTCGGCGCGGCGTGCGCGGCGGAGGATGGGGCCTGGGTTCAGCGGATGTTTGCCTCGGTGGGGGTGGCGATGGCGGTGAAGGAATCGCTGTTGGACGCGGTCACGGGCCTGAGCGGCAGCGGTCCGGCGTATGGGTATCTCATGATCGAGGCGCTGAGTGACGGCGGGGTTGCGGCGGGTTTGCCGCGTGAAGTCGCCACGCGTCTGGCAGCCCAGACCCTGCTCGGCGCGGCGCGAATGGTTCTCGAAACGGGACTGCATCCCGGCGCCCTGAAGGATCAGGTCACGAGCCCGGGAGGCACGACAATTGAAGGGCTCCATGAACTCGAGCGGGCCGGGGTCCGCGCGGGATTGATGAATGCCGTGCGGGCGGCCTCCGAAAAATCCCGGCGACTTGGCCAGTGACGGCGGGTGATGTGGAGTGCCGTCGACGCGACTGAACCGCTGAATTGAAGAGAACGCCGGAAATTGATTTCACCCATGAGTTTTCCGCCCCCAACGACCCGGCAGGCGCAGGTGATCTGGTTTGCTCTGACCGCCTTGGCGGTGGCGTGCACGATCGGGATCGTGGGTGCGGTGATGTGGGGGTTGGGGCAGGGGTTGATCGCGATTTCCCCGGTCCTATGGCCGATCGCTGTGGCGGGGGTGGTGGCGATTCTCCTGGATCCGGTGGTGGAGTGGCTGGTGGCGCGGAAGGTGCCGCGGTGGCGGGCCATTCTCCTGGTGTTTTGCGTCGGGGGATTTCTCGTTCTGGGCGTGCTCGGGAGCATTTTGCCCCGGGCCATCATGGAGGCTCGCGATCTGGCGGGGCGGCTTCCCATTTACGTGGAACTCGGACACCGCCGGCTCGAAGGGTTTCTGAACGACCCTCCGGCCCCGCTGCTCCGACTCCTGCCCGAATCGTGGCAGAAGGAGTGGCGTGGGCGCTTCGGCGTGGGCGGGACGAATGCGCTTCATGCCCCCGGTTCGGGGGTCTCCCATGCTTCCACGAATTCCGTCGTGGGCGGGGTGATCGCACCGTCTGCCGACGGATCGTCCCCGGGAAAACCGGGCGCCGAGGTGGGCGGATCGATCGGGGACGGGCACGATTCCGGCCGGGCCGAAGTGGTCCCGGCGGTTCCGGGCATTCCGCTGGCGCGGGAGGATTCGCCCTGGTGGTTGAAGGCCATTGATCCGAGGGCTCTGAAGACGGCTGGGGGGTGGTTGGGGACGGTGGTGCCGGAGGTGGCCACCTGGATGCTTGGCCAGGTGGGCAAGGTGGCGTCGTGGGTTGGCGTCCTGGCCGGCCTGGCGCTGATTCCCGTCTATGCGTTCTATTTCTTGCTGGAGAAGAGCAGCATCGAGCAGCGATGGACCGATTACCTTCCGGTCTCGAATTCCTGGTACAAGGACGAGTTGGTCTGGCTGCTGCGGAACATCAATGATGCGTTGATTGTCTTTTTCCGGGGCCAGGTTTTGGTCGCGATGTGCGACGGGGTGCTTTACGCGGTGGGTTTTGTGTCGATCGGCCTTCCGTATGGGTTGCTGTTGGGTTTGGTGGCGACGGTGCTGACCATCATTCCGTTTCTGGGGGCGACCCTGACGTGTCTGATGGCGCTGGTCATTTCGGTGATCCAGTTCGGGGACTGGCGGCATCCGATGCTGGTGCTGGGGGTCTTTCTGGTGGTCCAGACTATCGAGGGCTGGATCATACAACCGAAGATCATCGGCGACCGGGTAGGCCTCCATCCGGTGACGATCATTATTGCATTGCTTATAGGAACCACGCTCATGGGGGGTATTTTGGGGGGATTGCTGGCGATTCCGGCCACGGCGGTGATCCGGGCGCTGATGTTTCGTTATGTCTGGCGGGCGGGGAGGGGGGGTGTGGCGGGGGGTGAAACCGCGTCGGTTTAGAATTCTTCTAGGAAGTGATACGCATGGGTGATTTTCATAGATCTCTTGGGGGGCAAATCATTCCCACAAAACCGGTTGACATCGATTGCGTGGGGGGTTACTGCTTTGCCCAGTAACGAGGTCGCAGAACCCAGTTTAGAATCCAAGGAACATGAAAAAATTTGCTCTTTTTGTCGTATTGGCGTCGATGATGGCTGGCGCGACCGCGGTTCAGGCCAAGGAAACTCCTGCCAGCTCTGCGCTGAAGGTTCTTGTCGGGGTTCCTGCTCCGGAGATCGCCTCGACGGTGGTCAAGGTGGTCAAGGAGACCCCGAAGGCCAGTCGCCCGCCCGTTGTTGACGCGCTGGTTCGCCGGGTTGCCAAGACGCATCCCTCCATGCTGCGCAGCGTGGTTGCCGCGATTTCCAAGGCGGATGCATCGATGGCCTCGGTGGCGGCTTCGGCGGCCGTCCGGGTCAGCCCCGGCATGGTTCGCGAATTGGTTGTGTCCGCTTGCGAAGCCGCTCCCTCCAAGGCCGGTGAGATCATTGCTCTTTGCTCCCGTGTCAGCGTCGTGAGCCGTGGTGCTCTGGCGGAGATGGTGGCTGAGTCGAATCCCTCCCTGAATGCGACGGTGCTCGCCCAGGATGCCAACTCGGTCCGAGTGACCGTTGCCGGTGCTGCTGCTCCCAGTGGCGGCTTCATCTTCTTCCCGCAGCCCTCCGGTGAGGTCATCGGTTACACGATTCTCGGTGAGGAGATCATCGGTGACCCGGCCCCGGTGACGACGGAGACCGGTTCGGATACGGGTCGTGACCCCGGCTACGCTGGCGCTGGATCCTAGTTCGGGTCTCGGTTCGCGGTGTGCGGACCCCGATCTTTTTATCCATTTACCGGCCGCCCCGCTTTTGCGGGGCGGCCTTTTTGTTGCGTGAAGGGAGCGGCCCATGTCCGTCAGGGTGCTCGGCACGGGCACCGTCCGACGTGTGAAGATCTTCCGATCGGGTCCTTTTGGCAGATTTGAGTCAAAATGACCCTGACCTCTCGAGGGTGTCGCGCCTGGAGCGAAACCTGGACCCTCCCGAAATCGAGGTTGGTTGAATGGGATTAATATCGTTCAGTCTGAAGGGTAGGTCGGGTTTGGAACGGGCGAGCAGGACATTCCTTGATGTTGGCATGACTTTGGCTAGGGGTGGGGGGCAAGGAGTACAGAGAACATGGCGATCCTGATCATCCTGGGAACAATGGCGCTTGGGTTTCTGGCCCAGGCTTATGTGAAATCGATGTTTCACCGCTTCAGCCGGGTGGGGGCGAGCAGCGGCTACACGGGTGCCGAGGTGGCGCAGGAGATCCTGATGCGGAACGGGGTGCGTGGAGTGGCCATCCAGGCTCACGACGGGTTTCTTGGGGACCACTATGATCCGCTCCATCGAAGGGTGGTGCTCTCGCAGGATGTTTTTCATGGACGCTCACTTTCGGCCCTGGGAGTGGCGGCTCACGAGGTGGGGCATGCGCTTCAGCATCACCAGGGGTATTTGCCGTTGCAGGTTCGTTCGATGGCGGTTGGGGCGACGACCTTTGCGAACCAGCTGGTGCTGTGGGTGCCGATGCTGGGGATGTTCGGGCATTTTTTCGATGCCCGGGTGGGGCTGATGCTGATGGCGGTGGGTTGGGGCGTCATCATGCTGTTCAATCTGGTCACCCTGCCGGTGGAGTTCGACGCCTCCCGGCGGGCGAAGGACATGTTGATGAAGTTGGGCATGGTGCGTACGAACGAGGAGTTGCGGGGGGTTTCGCTCGTCCTGAATGCTGCGGCGCTGACGTACGTGGCGGCCTTTGTGACTTCGTTGCTCTACGTGCTGTATTATCTTCTTCCGCTGCTGCTTTCGGGCGGGCGTTCCCGGAACGATGAGGATCGGTGAGCTGGGTGGGCGCGGGTGCGTTGGAGTTCTGGGATTCGGCGGCATGGATCGAAAGGAACTATGAAATGGTCGTTCAAACTCGGGCGGTTCGCCGGGATCGATGTTTATCTGCATGCGACGTTTCTGGTTTTTCTGGCGGTGGTTGGCGGGCTGGAGGTGCTGGCTCGGGGTTCCGTGGCGGCCGCATTTCAGTCCGTTCTCTTCTTTTGCGCGGTTTTCGGGTGCGTTCTGTTGCACGAGTACGGCCATGCATTGACGGCGCGGCGTTATGGGATTCGGACCCGGGACATCACGCTGTTGCCGATTGGGGGAGTGGCTCGATTGGAGCGCATGCCGAGCCGGCCGATCCAGGAGCTGTGGGTGGCGCTGGCGGGGCCCGCGGTGAATGTGGTGATCGCTGCGGTTCTCTGGATATGGCTGTTGTTTGTGGGAACCGCCGGGGTTTTTCAGGGCCTGGATTTGGCACGCGGTCCCTACGCCGAGCGTCTGTTGCTGATCAACGTGCTGCTGGTGGCGTTCAACTTGATCCCGGCCTTTCCGATGGACGGCGGCCGGGTGCTGCGGGCGTTGCTGGCCCTGCGCATGGACTACGCGCGGGCCACCCGGATTGCCGCGGCCTTGGGCCAGGCCATCGCGCTTGTGTTCGCATTTCTCGGGCTGCGGGCGTTGTTCGGTGGAGGGGGCAACCCCATGCTTCTGTTTATCGCGCTGTTTGTGTGGGTCGGGGCGGGGCAGGAGGCTGGGGCGGCTCAATTCCGGTCCGAACTGGCTGGAGCGCGCGTTCGGGACGCGATGTTGACGAGTTTTTCCACGCTGACCCCGGAGGATCCGTTGGCGCGGGCGGTGGACCTGGTGATGGCTGGATCGCAACAGGATTTTCCCGTGCTTCAGCGGGGGCGGGTGGTGGGGGTGCTGACGCGTCAGCGATTGCTGGGGGCCCTGGCTCAGAACGGACGTTGGGTGCCTGTCGGGACCTCCATGGATCGCGAGTTCGCGCTCGCGGATGCGGATGAATCCCTGGAACTGACCCTTCAGGGGCGGGCCGGACCGAATCTTGGGCCCGTTCCGGTTCTTGAGCGCGGCATGTTGGTCGGGGTTTTGACCTGGGACAACATCACCGATTTTCTTTTGATCCAGTCGGCGCTGCGACGGGCGCCCGCGGACGTGGGGTTGCCGCCGGTGCTGCGGGCGTGATGGGGCTGGCCAGGCAGCGGTCTGGCCAAGGAACGGCGTTGCCAAGCAGGCCATGAGGGTGGCATGCGTGGGCGGTGACTGATGCCCGCGAAATCCGAAACCTGGCCCTGGTGGGATTCATGGGGGCTGGGAAAACGACCGTCGGGCGCATGGTTGCGCGCAATCTCAACCTGACCTACGTCGACACCGACGAGGCCATCGAGGCGCGTGCGAAGAAACCCATCTCGGCGATTTTTGCCGAATCCGGGGAGTCCGCTTTCCGCGCCATGGAGCGGGAAATGGTGGCGGAGATTTCGGCGGGTCGGGATCAGGTGATTTCCACGGGGGGCGGCCTGGTTTGTCAGCCGGGGAATCTTGAGGTGCTGCAGGAGTCGGCCCTGGTCATCTGTCTGTGGGCTTCCCCGGAGACGATCTGGGAGCGTGTCCGTCATCAGACCCATCGACCGTTGTTGCAGGTGGCGGATCCGCAGGCGGAGATCGCCCGGTTGCTGGCCATCCGTGAACCTCACTATCGGCGCGCGGATGTTCTGGTGAATTCGGGGTTGCGAAGCCTTCGGGAGGTGGCGGCCCAGGTTTCCCACCATTTCATTGAGGCGCGTCGACGGCGCAACGAATCGTGAAGGCGGCTTTGGTTCAGCGGGCCCGGGAGTTGGGATTTGACGACTGCCGGGTGGCCGAGGCGGGGCCGGCGCGCCATCGGGAGCAATACCGGCGATGGTTGGCGGAAGGTCGTCATGGGACCATGGCCTACCTTGAGCGCACCGCCGACAAACGGTTGGATCCGCGTCTGCTGCTGGAGGGGGCCCGCTCGGTGGTGATGCTGGCCATTTCCTACGGGGGCGGCCCGGCGGTGGAGGAGGGGGTGCGGGAACGGGGGGGGATTGTGGCGCGGTATGCGCGGCACGACGATTACCATGATGTGATTGCCGGTCGTCTGGCCATGCTGGCTTCCGCCGTGGAGGCCTGGGGCGGGCCGGGGACCCGTTGTTTGGCTCACATCGACGCCGGTCCGGTCCTGGAACGGGATTTTGCCGAACAGGCCGGACTTGGGTTTGTCGGGAAGCACACCAACCTCATCGGACGGCGTCTGGGGAACTGGTTCTTTCTGGCGTCCCTGGTGACCACGGCCGAGATCGAACCGGACGAGTCGGAGTCGAATCATTGCGGGAGTTGCACGCGCTGCCTGGCGGCGTGTCCCACGGGAGCCATTACTGAACCGTTCCGGCTCGATGCCCGACGCTGCATTTCCTATCTGACGATCGAGTTGAAGGGATCGATTCCCGAGGAGCTTCGACCGGCGGTGGGGCGTCGGATCTTCGGTTGTGACGATTGCCTGGCGGTGTGTCCGTGGAATCGCTTTGCGCGCGAGGGGCGGATGTTGGCGGAGCATCGCCGGGTGGAGTTGGGGGCGCTTGATTTGGTGGATCTCCTTTCCCTGGACGACGCGGGGTTCAAGCGGCGGTTTGCGGGCACGCCCCTGTTGCGGCCGAAGCGACGGGGGTTCCTGCGGAACGTGTGTGTGGCGTTGGGGAACCTCGGGGATGCGCGGGCGCTTCCGGCCTTGGAGAAGGCGTCGTTGGATCCGGAGCCGCTGGTGGCGGAACATGCCCGCTGGGCGATCGCGCGGATCGAGTCGGGACTGTCCCGGGGTGGCTGAGCCTTTCTCCTTGTGAGCGGGCTGCGGACCTCCGCAACGTCCGGGCATGGGCGGCCCCAAGATTACGGTTCAGGCGCTTCGCGAAATGAAGCGGGCGGGACGTCGGGTGGCGGCACTCACGGCCTATGATTTTCCCATGGCCCGGCTTCTGGATGAAGCCGGGGTTCCCGTGTTGTTGGTGGGGGACTCGCTGGGGATGGTGGTTTTGGGGCATCCGGACACGACCCATGTGACACTGGCCGACATGGAACATCATGTCAGGGCGGTGGCTCGGGCGCGGCCCTCGGGATTGGTCATCGCGGATCTTCCCTTCCGGACCTATGACGATGCCGGGATGGCGGTGGCGTCGGCGCGTCGTTTGATGGAGGCGGGGGCGGAGGGGGTGAAGGCGGAGG
>CAYZAE010000009.1:54057-55908 GCA_964476125.1 uncultured Verrucomicrobiota bacterium
GGCCTTGGGGCGGGGCCGGGGGGGCGGGGGGGGGGGGGGGGGGTTTGTGGGGGGGGGGGGGGGGGGGGGTGAGGGGGGAGGGGGGGAGGGAGTTCCTTGCCCAGGTTCGGGCGATTGGGGAGGCGGGGATACCTTTCATGGGCCATTTGGGAATGCTGCCTCAGCACGTGTTGGAAGAGGGAGGGTACCGGATCAAGGGCCGTGACGAGGCGCAGCGACAGGCGTTGCTGGCCGATGGGAAGGCGCTTGAGGCGGCGGGGGCGTTCGCCCTTGTGCTGGAGTTGGTCACCCCGCCTGTGGCCGGGGAACTCAGCCGCAGTCTGGGCATTCCGACCCTCGGCATCGGTTCGGGGGCGGACTGCGATGGGCAGATTCTGGTGACCCCGGACTTGGTGGGGGCTTTTCCGTGGTTTACGCCGAAGTTCGTGCGTCCGCGCCTTGCGGTGGGGGCGCAGATCCGGGAGGCCGTGCGCGGTTGGGTTGCGGAAGTGGAATCGCCGGGTTCGCCCGGTTGAGGGGAAGGGGTCCGGCGGGATGGAACGAAAAACGCCGCCGGCAGGCCGGCGGCGTTCGAAGCTTGGGGGAGAAACGGAAGGGAACTGTCTTCCCGGACCCTCGATCAGGCGATGGAGATGCCGGTGTCGAGGTAGACGTCCTGGATGAGGTTGAGCAGTTTGACGCCTTCCTTCATCGGGCGCTGGAAGGCCTTGCGCCCGGAGATGAGGCCGCTGCCGCCGGCGCGCTTGTTGATGACCGCGGTTTTGACCGCTTCGGCGAAGTCGTTGTCGCCGGAGGCGCCGCCGCTGTTGATGAGGCCGATACGGCCCATGTAGCAGTTCATGACCTGGTAGCGGCAGAGGTCGATGGGGTGGTCGGTGGACAGTTCGGAGTAGACCCGCTTGTCGGTCTTGCCGTAGCCGGATCCCATGGCGGTGTAGCCGCCGTTGTTCTCGGGGAGCTTCTGCTTGATGATGTCGGCCTGGATGGTGACGCCGAGGTGGTTGGCCTGGCCGGTGAGATCGGCGGAGACGTGGTAGTCCTTGTCCTTCTTGAAGGCGGGATTGCGGAGGTAGCACCAGAGGACGGTGGCCATGCCGAGTTCGTGGGCGAGAGCGAAGGCCTGGCTGACTTCGACAATCTGACGGGTGCTTTCGGGCGAGCCGAAGTAGATCGTGGCGCCGACAGCGGCCGCGCCCATGTCGAAGGCCTGTTCGACGTTGCCGAACATGACCTGGTCGAAGCGGTTGGGGGCGGTGAGCAGTTCGTTGTGGTTGATCTTCACCAGGAAGGGGATTTTGTGGGCCCATTTCCGGGAGAGCAGTCCGAGCACGCCGAAGGTCGAGCAAACGGCATTGCAGCCACCTTCCACGGCGAGACGAATGATGTTTTCGGCGTCGAAGTAGATCGGGTTTTTGGCGAAGCTGGCGGCGGCGGAGTGTTCGATGCCCTGGTCGACGGGGAGGATCGACATGTAGCCGGTGTTGGCGAGCCGTCCGGTGCCGTACAGGCGCTGGAGGTTGGCGAGCACCCGGTTGGAGCGGTCGCTGTGGGCGAAGATGCGGTCGACAAAGTCCGGACCCGGGAGATGGATCGTGTCCTTGCCGACTTTGGCGGTGTGTTTGAGGAGGGAATCGGCTTCATTGCCGAGCAGGTTCTGGAGTTCCACGTTCATGGCGCGCGAAGTGTGCCCGGTTGGGTTTCGGTTTGGCAAATGATAAAAAAGAGCGACTTATGGAACGCTGGATCGACGATAAGTTTGGCAGGTTCTTTTGGGAGTGGGGTGCGGAGGTGTTGGGAGCGGGGGGGCGGGGGAGGGGAGGGGTGGGAAAAAGCCGGATGCCGGCAGAAGTC
>CAYZAE010000009.1:55918-70193 GCA_964476125.1 uncultured Verrucomicrobiota bacterium
CGGAGAAGTGTGGTGGGTTTTTTTGGGGGGGGGGGGGGGGGGTTGGGGGGGGGGGGGGGGGGGGGGGGGGGGCGGGGGATGAAAAAGCCGGATGCCGGCAGAAGTCCCTTTACACCTGAAATCCGGCGGTTAGCCTTGGCCCGTCTCAATGCTCACGACCATGTTGAAGCCGACTTCCCTCATTGCCGTGTTGGTGGCTCCCGTGCTGATTACCGGATGTGCGGGTCCGGAAAAGAAGCTGGGGCGTGGTATCGCCAATTTGACGGAGCCTGTGCGGGGTGGGGAAATGGCTCGTTCGTTCGAGCAGACGACCCTTTGGGAAGGGTCGCAGAAGGGGACCACGGTCGGTATGATCCGTGGCTTTAATCGCACAGTGGCGCGCACGTTGCTTGGGGCAGCTGAAGTGGCGACTTTTTACGCGCCGTGGCCGAAGAATGGGGAATGGACGTATGACGCGGTGTTCACACCCGACGGTCCGATGTACCCGGATTACTCCATGACCACCTACACCGAGCCGTTCGGGGGTATGCGGCTGCCGGAAGCGCCTGGAACGCCGAGTTCCTATCACGAAGTGTGGCCGGCGACCGGGGCCTTGGATACGGATGCGAACATGGGCATCACGGGCGGGTCGATCCTGCCGTTCTTCCCGTTCGGCCGATTCTCGGTCAACGAGCAGTAATCAACGCTTTCAAACCGGGCGCCAACGCGAGTTGGCGCCCTTTTTTGTGCCTGTGAGCCTTCGACGATCCTCTCCCTGCAAGGTCAACCTGGTTCTGAACATCCTGGGACGGCGGCCGGATGGGTTCCATGAGCTGGAGACGGTGATGATGCCGGTGCCGTTGACGGACGAGCTGGAGATCTCGCGCCGTGCTTCGGGGGTGGAGCTAAGCTGCAACCATCCGGAGCTTCCGGTCGATGGGGGCAATCTGGTGCACCGGGCGGCGACTCGATTTCTCGAGGCGGCGGGTTTGAAGGAGGGGGTGGCGATCCGCTTGGAAAAGCGGTTGCCGTTGGCGGCTGGGTTGGGTGGGGGCAGCGCCAATGCGGCGGTGACCCTGAGGATGATGAACGAGCTCTTTGGCGGGGTGCTGTCGGCGGAAGCGGTCGAAGGCCTGGCCGCGGGTCTGGGATCTGATGTTCCGTTTTTTCTTCAGGACGGCGCGGGCCTGGGTACCGGGCGGGGGGAGCGGGTGAAGCCGTTGGGGTTGTTCCGGTCCCTGGCCGGCTGTGGGTTGGTGCTGGTGCATCCGGGGTTTGGGGTGTCCACGCCCTGGGCGTATTCGGCGCTGGCCGGTTATCCTGCGGCCCTCAACGGCCGGCCGGGAAGGGCTGAGGAGGCGATTGAGGCCTTTGCGGGGCCGGATCCCGTGCGCGCCTGCCAGGCCTTCTACAATTCGCTGGAGGCGCCCGTGCTGGAGAAGCATCCCCTGTTGCGGATTTTCCAGGAGTTTTTCCGGGAACAGGGGGCGCTGGGTACGTTGATGTCGGGGAGTGGTTCCTCGACGTTTGCCGTGACTTGGAACGCCGCGGCGGCGGAGGCGATGGCCGCGGCGTTCCGGGGACGGTTTGGGGACGGTGTCTGGGTGGCGACCTGCGTGCTTTGACTCAGGCTTCGCGGCCGGCGGCGGTGATGAAGGGCCGGATGTCGGCCATCAGTTGTTTGAAGCCGTCGAGGGTCACCTGCTGGGCGCCGTCGCTCCAGGCTTCGGCGGGGTTGGGGTGGACCTCGATGATCAGGGCATCCGCGCCCATGGCGATGGCGCCCTTGCACATGGCGGTGACCAGGGCGGATCGGCCCGTGCCCTGGCTGGGGTCGACCACGACGGGGGAGTGCGTTTCCTTCTTCAGGATGGGGATGACGGAGAGATCGAGGGTGTTGCGGGTGTAGGTTTCGAAGGTCCTGATCCCGCGTTCGCAGAAGAGCAGGCCGGGGTTGTTGTTGCCCAGGATGTATTCGCCGGCGTTGAGCCATTCCTCGACGCGCATGCTCATGCCGCGTTTGAGAAGGACGGGTTTGCCGGTTTTGGCGGCGGCGATGAGCAGTTGGAAGTTCTGCGCGTTGCGGGTGCCGATCTGGAGGATGTCGGCGTATTCGGCCACGAGGTCGGCGTGGTTCTCGGAGAGCAGTTCGGTGACGATGGGCAGGCCGGTTTCGCGGCGGGCTTTGGCGAGGAGTTTGAGGCCTTTTTCGCCGAGACCCTGGAATTCGTAGGGGGATGTCCGGGGCTTGAAGGCGCCACCCCGGAGGATGGTGGCTCCGGCGGCGTGGACGGCGACGGCGGTGCGGAGCAGCTGGTCTTCGCTTTCGACGGAGCAGGGGCCGGCCATGACTTGGAATTTACGGCCGCCGATGATGACCCCACGGGCGGTGACGGTGGAGTCGGTGGGGTGGGCTTCCCGGCTGACCAGTTTGTATTTCTTTTGGATGGGTGTGACGGATTCGACCTGGGGCCAGGTGGAGAGTGGTTCGAGCGAGGCGTGGGTGCGTTCGTCACCTATGGCGCCGATGACGGTGTGGGCGACGCCGCGCATGATGTGGGGGGTGTAGCCCTGCTTGCGGATTTCGCGGAGCACGGCGGTTTCGTCCTTTTTGGAGGTCTTGGGCTTGAGGACAATGATCATGTTTTTCTGGGTTGGGCGGGCGGGCTCCGTCGCGGCCAACAAAAAAGCCGCAGGCGGGAGGGCCTGCGGCGCCGGTTTCGGATCAGGATCAATCCGGCCGGGAACGCAGGCGGCTGGCAAAGGCGAAAAAGCCCTGCCAGTTGCCGAAGCGATAGCCGTACCGGACCGAATTCATTACGGGAGGAGTTAGCCACGGGGCCGGGGGTGACGTCAACGCGGGTGTGCCGTAGCCTCGGGTGTGTGAGCGAACGGAGCAGGAAGAGACGATGGCGGGGGCCGGCGCGTGGGCTGGCGCTGGTGGGGGCTGTCGTGCTCGTGTGGTTGGTGTTTCGCCGGCTTGATCTGGTCGCTCTGGGGCGGGTGTTGAGGGGGATGCGGTGGGGGTGGTATCTCGCGGCGCAGGCGGTCTTTGCGCTGGGAGTGCTGGGATCGGCCTTTCGCTGGCATTTGATGCTGCGACTGAATCACGAGGCGGTGGTGCATGGGGCGGCGTCGGTGCGCATGGTGTTTCTCAGTCAGTTTTTCAACACCCTGTTTGGCGGGCCCTCCGGGGGGGATGTGCCGAAGACGGCCTTTTATTCGCGTTGGTTTCGGGTGCCGGCGGCGGACGTCTTGGCGGCTTCGGTTCTGGATCGTTTGGTGGCCTCGCTCGGGGGGCTTGTTTTCATCGCCGGGGCGGTGGGGCTTGGGGTGGTGTCGGGGGCGTTTGCGCTACCGCGATTGGAACGGGTGGAAGTGCCGGGCCGAGGTTGGTGGCTTGGGGGTGGGGTTTTGGTGACCGTCGTTCTTGCGGTCCTGGGCTGGTGGGTGCGGCGTCCGGGATCGTTCCTGGCGAAATCGGTGGCATCCTTGGGCCGATCGATTGGGAAACTTCTGGATTCGAAGCGCCGGTCCGCGCGTGCCCTGGGTTGTGCGGTGGCCACGGCCCTCCTGTTCAATCTGACGCAGATTCTGTGCCTTCAGGCCGTGAGCTCGGAGCCGGTGCCGGTTGGCCGGCTCTTTTGGATGTATCAGGTGGTGACCATGGTGGAGTCCATGCCGGTGACGGTGGCCGGGGCGGGGTTGCGGGAGGGGGCTTCGATGGTGCTGCTGGGGGAATATGGGATTTCGCCGTCGGTGGCAGTGGCAGGTTCGCTCCTGACATTGTCGGTCCATCTCACCTGGGCTTTGGTCGGGGCCGGGTTGTTCTGGCGTGAGTACCGGCTTCGTCGGGGGGTGGTGGGAGCGACGTCATCGGGGAGCATCTCCGTGGTGATTCCCACCCTGAATGAGAGTGCGGAACTTGCGTCGACGGTCACGCGCCTCCGGGCCATTCCGGAGGTGCGCGAGGTGGTGGTGGCGGATGGTGGCAGCGGGGATGGGACCCGGGAATTGGCGCGTGGGCTGGGCTGTCGGGTGGTGGAGTCCGTGAAGGGCAGGGGGCGACAACTTCGGGCCGGGGTGGCGGTGGCGGGCGGGGACGTCGTGATGTTCGTGCATGCGGACACCTGGCTGCCGGCGGAGGCCGGCGGGGCGGTGCTTCGGTGTCTGCGGGATCCCCTGGTGGTGGGGGGAGGTTTTTGGAAGCGCTTCCGGTCTCCGCCCCTGGTGATGCGCGGGGCGCGGTTTCGTTGCTGGCTGGGGCTTTGGTGGAACGGTTGGATCCTGGGAGATCAGGCCATGTTCGTCCGGCGATCGGCCCTCGACGCAGTGGGCGGGGTCCCGGAACAGGGACTGCTTGAGGAGGTGGAACTCTGCCGGAAGCTGCGTCGACGCGGGCGTCTTGTGTTGGCGGGGGCGACGGTGACGGCGTCGGAGCGCCGTTTCACGAAGTTCGGTGTGGCCCGGACCTACTGGCGGATGTGGCGGGTGCTGAGGGCCTACCGGCGTGGGGTATCCCCGGACGAACTGGCGCGACGCTACGAGAGGGGTTGAGCGAATTCCTTCCCGGCCGTTGCCAAATCAAGACGGTTGCGGGACGCGGGCCGTTGTCCATGTTGACGGGATGCGCATGGAGTCGAAGTGGGTGATCCTGATGTTCATGGGATGGGGGCTGGCCGTGGCGGGGGCGGCCTCGGTCGAATTGGAGGCCCGCAAGACGCTGCTGATCCTGGGGGACAGTCTGACCGCGGGTTACGGATTGGAACCGTCCCAGGCCTACCCCGCCCTGTTGCAGAAGAAAATCGATGACGCCGGACTTCGCTTCGAGGTGGTCAATGCGGGGGTGAGTGGGGACACCACGGCGGGCGGTTTGCGCCGATTGGGTTGGGTGCTGAAACGGCGGGTCGACGTCGCGGTGGTGGCGTTGGGGGGCAATGATGGTCTCCGGGGACTGGCCCCGGAGGCGACCCGATCGAACCTGATGGCGATTGTCGATGGACTACGGGCGAAGAACCCTTCCATGCAGGTTGTGCTCGCCGGAATGCAGATGCCCCCGAACCTGGGGAAGGAGTACGTCGACAAGTTCCGTTCCCTCTACCCCGCGGTGGCGAAGGAGAAGCAGGTGACGCTGATCCCCCACCTGCTCGAGGGTGTGGGTGGAAATCCCCGGCTCAACCAGCCGGATCAGATCCATCCGACCGCGGAGGGTCAGGAGATTCTGGCGTCGAATGTCTGGTCCGTGATTGAGCCTGTTCTGCGGGGTGGGGAGCCGAAGGGGATCAGGCGAGGATCCCCTTGACCACTTCGCCGTGTACGTCGGTGAGCCGGTAATCGCGGCCCTGGAAGCGGTGGGTGAGGCGGAGGTGATCGACGCCGAAGAGGTGGAGAATGGTGGCGTGCAGGTCGTGCACGTGGACCTTGTTTTCGACGGCGTAAAAGCCGAATTCGTCCGTGGTGCCGTGGACGATGCCGGGTTTGATGCCGCCGCCGGCCATCCAGATGGTGTAACCGTGGGGATGATGGTCGCGGCCGATCTGATCGGGACGGAGGGCGCCCTGCATCATGGGGGTGCGACCGAATTCACCGCCCCAGAGCACGAGCGTTTCGTCGAGCAGCCCGCGTTGTTTGAGGTCCTTGATCAGGGCGACGGCGGGCTGGTCGGTTTCCGCGCAGCGTTTCTTAAGGTCGAAGACCAGGTTGCCATCGGGACCGCCGTGGTGATCCCAGCCGCGGTGGTAGAGTTGGACGAAGCGGACCCCGCGTTCGACGAGACGGCGGGCGAGCAGGCAGTTGTTGGCGAAGGAAGCGCGGCCCGGGGTGGTGGCGTAGGCTTCCTGGACTTCGGCGGATTCCTTCGAGATGTCCATCACCTCGGGCACGCTGGTTTGCATGCGGTACGCCATTTCGTAGGAGGCAATCCGCGTCTGGATCTCAGGATCCTGGAGGACGTCATAGCGCATCCGGTTGAGATCATTGATGGCGTCGAGGGACTGGCGTCGACGCTGGCTGCCCATGCCGGGGGGATTGCTGACGAAGAGCACGGGGTCGCCCTGGGAGCGGAGTGTGACGCCCTGGTGGACGGTGGGGAGAAAGCCGCTGCCCCAGGCGGCGTTGGTGAGTGGCTGGCCGACGCCGGTCATGAGCACGACGAAGGCCGGGAGATCCTTGTTTTCGGAGCCGAGCCCGTAGCTGAACCAGGAGCCCATGGCCGGCCGTCCGGCGAGCTGGGCGCCGGTGTTCATGAAGATGGTGGCGGGGTCGTGGTTGAAGGCCTCCGAATGAAAGCTCTGCACGAAGCAGACGTCGTCGACGATGGTCCGGAGGTGCGGGAGCAGTTCGCTGAGCCAGACCCCGGATTTTCCGTGGCGGGCGAACTGGTAGGGGGAGGCGAGCAGTTTGGCGTTCTTGCCGATCTGGGCCAGGCGGATGTTCTTCACCAGTTCCTCGGGGACCTGCTGGCCGTCACGCTTCTTGAGCTCGGGCTTGGGATCGAAGAGATCGAGGTGCGAGGGGCCGCCCGACTGAAAGAGATAGATGATGTTCTTGGCCTTGGGCGCGAAGTGAAGGCCGGCGGTGGCGGTCGCGGCCTTGGGCGATGGCGCCGCGGCGAGCAGCTTGGGGTTGAGCAGCGAGCCGAGGGCCAGGGCTCCCATGCCCGTGGTGCACTGCTGGAGAAAGCGGCGGCGGGTGGCGGCGCGGAGGTTTTCGAGGTGCGGATGCATGGCTGGACGGAGTCGGGAGAGGGGAGTGGGGAGTGGGGAGAGCGGAGTCGGGAGTGGGGTGCTCTCAACCTTTGGTGAGGGTTTCGTCCAGGTTGAACAGGACGTTGGCGACCATCATCCAGGCGGCCAGTTGGCGGCTGTCGAGCGACTCCGGCCGGGGGGCGGAACCGACGTCGAGGAGGGCCTCGGCCGACTTGGGATCGCGCCGGAAACCTTTCAGTTGCTGTTCGCGGAAGGCGAGCAGGCGGCTGCGTTCGGTGGTGGTGGGGGAACGTCCCAGACACTGGCGGAAGGCGAACTCGAGCTGCGCTTCCGGAGCGGTGCCGCCTTCGATCAGGATCCGTTGCGCGAACGCGCGGGCGGCCTCGAGCAGGGTGGGGTCGTTGAGTGCGGCGAGCGCCTGGAGCGGGGTGTTGGTCCGGGGCCGGCGGGCGACGCAGATTTCGCGGCTCGGGGCGTCGAAGGTGGCGAAGGTCGGGTAGGTGCAGACGCGCCGCCAGAAGGTGTAGACCGCGCGGCGGTAGAGATCGGGGCCTTCGCTGAGCGGCCATTCGTCCATGCCGATCTCGGGTCGGAGAAAACCGATTTCCTTCCAGAGATTGGGCAGTTGGACGGGGTGGACGCTGACGCCGCCGATCTGGGGGTTGAGCAGGCCGGCGACGGCGAGGGCCTGGTCGCGGATGACTTCGGCGTCGAGCCGGAAGCGTGGTCCGCGGGAAAGGAGGCGGTTGTAGGGATCCTTTTCAAGCCGCTGGGTGTCGGCGGCCGCGTTCTGGCGGTAGGTGGCGGAGGTCACCAGGAGTTTCTGCATGGCCTTTACGTTCCAGCCGGAGGCGACGAATTCGGTGGCGAGATAATCCAGCAGTTCGGGGTGGGACGGGGCTTCCCCCTGGCGTCCGAAGTCCTCGCTGGTCTTGACCAGCCCGGTGCCGAAGCAGCGGGCCCAGAAATGGTTCACGGTGACGCGGGCGGTGAGGGGGTTGACCGGGTCAATGAGCCATCGGGCGAACGTCAGCCGGTTGGCCGGGGCGCTGGCGGGCAGCGGCGGGAAGACGGCGGGCACGGCGGCAGTGACCTCCACTCCGGGGTCGAGGAAGTTGCCGCGATTGTGCACGTGGGTGGTGCGGGGTTTGGGTTCCTTCCGTTCCTCCAGAACCAGGGTGGAGAACTTCTGTCCGGCCATCTGGGCCAGCCGCTCCTCGAGCCGGATGATCTCGCGGTCGAGGCGCCGGATGTCGGGCGAAGCCTGGCGCTTGTAGGCGTTGAATTCGGCGATCTGTTCCGCGGACCGTTCCGGGGGCGTGAGCCGGGCGATGTGCTGGATGTCCTCGGAGCCGGGCCAGCGGGCGAGCGGATCCTTCTCGGTGGTGACGGAAATCCGGAAGCGGCCGACGGTATGACTGCTGCCGTGGTAGTGGTCGAAGCGGAAAGCCAGTTGGGTGCCGCCCTTGAATCCCAGCGGGTCGCTGGTTTCGAGAATCAGGAAGTGCCGCTGACCGAAGCGCGGGCCGATGGCCCAGCCGGTTTTCGGGTTTCGATCGATGGCATGTTCCGCGCGGTAATAGAGCTGTTCCCAATCGGCGGTGGCGCGGGTGAATGCGACGTTGGTGCTGGCCGGGGCCGGGGCGCGGCCGGATTTCGGGAGGGCCGAGACGGCGAACTCATCGAGAATGAAATTCCCGGTCTGCCCCCATCGACCGGGTCCGTTCTTGGGCAGGGACGGATCGGGGAGCACTTCGAGCAGGACTGCGGTGATGCCGGTGAGGTCGGTTTCCGCGTCGACGTAGATGGTGTCGTAGATCGGGTTGACGCCGGTGGCGAGCAGGGAGGCGTCGGGGAGGTTGGTGTAGGACGAGCCTCCGGTGGAGACCGGGTTCACGAGCGTGAGCGGGCGCCAGACGTTCCCCTTCCGGGCGAGGTTCTGGTCCCACTTGGCGGCGGCGGAGGTGTTCGTGAGAGCGGCCTCGGCGGCGGCCAGTTCCTTGCGGGTTTCCGCGAGCCGTTCGCGCAGGTGGGTTTCGATTCGGGACAGGTCGGGGCGCGGCACTTCGACGGTGGGGGCGGTGCTGTAGTTGCCGCCGTCGGTGGTGTTGTTGAAGAAGGCGTAGAGCCGGTAGTACTCCTCGTGGGAGATGGGGTCGTACTTGTGGGTGTGGCACTCGGCGCAGTTGAGGGTGAGACCGAGCCAGGCGGTGCCCACGGTGGTGAGGCGGTCCTTGACGGCCTTGACCCGGTATTCCTCGGCGTCGCCGCCGCCTTCGTCGTTGATCTTGGTGTTGCGGTTGAAGCCGGTGGCGATGCGCTGGGCGAGGGTGGGATTGGGAAGGAGATCGCCGGCCAGCTGTTCAACGGTGAACTGATCGAAGGGCTGATTCCGGTTGAAGGAATCGATGACCCATTGCCGATACGGCCAGATGGATCGCGCGAGATCGACCTGGTACCCGTTGGAATCCGCGTAGCGGGCGAGGTCGAGCCACAGACGGGCCATCTGCTCGCCGTAGTGCGGGGAATCGAGCAAGCGATCGACGACCTTCTCGTAGGCCGCGGTGGAGGTATCGGATTCGAAGGCGTGGAGTTCGGCCGGGGTGGGGGGTAATCCGGTCAGATCGAGGGTAACCCGACGCAGCAGGGTCGCCTTGTCGGCTTCGGGTTGCGGATGCAGTCCATCGCTTTCCAGCCGGGCCAGGATGTGGCGATCGAGTTCATTTATGGGCCAGGAGGCATCCTTGACGGAGGGCGTCGGTGGGCGGACGGGGGCGCGGAAGGCCCAGTGATTGCGGGGATCGGTGGCGCTCCAGGCCGCGCCGGATTCGATCCAGCGCTTGAGCACTTCCATTTCGCCGGAGGTCAGCCGGGGTTCCTTGGGAGGCATCACCTCGTCGGGATCCTTGGAGAGCACCCGCTGGAGCAGTTCGCTTTGGTCCGGTTTTCCGGGGACGAGGGCGGTCTTGCCGGATTTGGCGGGCTTGAGGGCGGCTTCGCGGCTGTCGAGACGGAGATTCGCCTTCTGCTTGTCGGGGCCGTGGCATTCGGAGCAGCGCTTGACCAGGATCGGCTCCACCTCACGGGCGAAGTCCGGGGCCTCCGCGGCTCCGGCGGGTTCCGCCATCCACCCGGCAAGGCCGAGCAGGCAGAGTCCGAGCACGGTTCGATCCACAGCTCTCCGCCAGCGAAATAATCCGGGGAGGACGCAACGGAGTGGCGGGTTTTGAGTCGTGGCCGGTGAAGTCCGGGTCGGGATCCGGCCATCGGGCGAGGCGGGCTGAAGAGGCAAAGGGCTCATCGGGAACGATGGGCGTGAGTATGCCTGGGGCTTTGGCGAAGGCGAAGCCTAACGAAGGGCCTGGAGTTTGGCCATTTTCAGGCGTCGCGGAGCGACAGAAGGACGGTAGCCGTGGGCAACGCCCACGGTTTGCATGGGGTTTTGGGCTGGCGTCGCGGAGCGACGTACGACCTTTAAGGGAGGGGTAGGCGAATCGAAGGGTTGATGCGGAAAGGCATGACAACGATTCCGGCGTCGCGCCGCGACGCACCCGAAACTCGCACCGGGTCCAGGGGCTGAAGTCCAGGGTCTGAAGCCCCTGGCTACCCTCGTCCCGTCGCTCCGCGACTTCTGTGCGTGGGCAAAGTGGCCAATCTCGAGTCCGGAGTTGGCGTCGGGGACGACGCCAACTCGGGCCACTTGCTGCGATCCCTTCGGGATCGTGGATCGTCAGACCCCGAGTTCGCGTTCGATGCGTTCCCAGCCGTAGTTGATGACGGTCTTGGCCTGGTCCCGGGTCACGAGTGGGTAGTTCTCGATGAAGAAATCGATGGTGAGACCGTCGGCCAGGTAATCGAATAGCGTGGCCACCGGGAGGCCGGTACCGCGGAACACGGGAGTGCCGCCGAGGACGGCAGGATCGCTGACCACCAGGCCATCGACCGTGGAACGAGCATTCGCAGACGCCAACATTGGAACACCATGCCATGCGCGCGGCGCAAACCAAGGCAGGAGTGGCGGGGGGGTTACCGTGGGCGACGCAAAGCCCTCGCGAACGAAACCCGATACGGCTAGACTCGCCGGGTGGAGAGAAGGGTCCAGAGGTTCCGGTCCCATGCCGAGGCAGCACGGGCCGATCGTGTTTTCTACCGCTCGCTCGCGCCTCAGCAGCGACTGGATCTGCTTCTCGAGCTGACGAGTTGTGAGGCATCGAATGAAGCTGAGCCGGGACTTGCGCGATTTTATCACATTGCTCAACTCCACCGGCGTGAAGTACCTGCTGGTGGGGGGACACGCGGTGGCTTACCACGGACATCCCCGTTTCACGGGGGACATTGACTTCTTCGTCGAGAGGTCACCCGCAAATGCGGACCGTCTCGCCGCGCTCCTTCAGTCGTTCGGCTTCGGCGGCCTGGGGATCCTGGCTGAGGACTTTCTCGAGCCCGAGGTGGTCATTGAGCTCGGTCGCCCTCCCAACCGGATTGACCTGCTCACCGGCATCGACGGCGTGGATTTTGCCGCCGCGTGGGAGAACCGCGTTACCGCCGAGATGGACGGCCTGCCGGTGTTCCTGATCGGGCGGGCTGATCTGATCCGAAACAAACGCGCCACGGCTCGCCCGCAGGATCTGGCGGACCTGCACTGGATCGAGGAGCCGCTCGAGTGAGCCATTTGCCATTAAAGGCACGCTGCAGCCATCCGTCCGCAGCCTTCGATCCCGCGGCGCACTCCGGACCCAGACTTTGCGCGTACACGGGATCTCGGCCAGGTTTGGCGGTCGCAGTCGGCGATGGCGCGGACGAGCCGTTGCAGTTGGAGGCACACCAAGATGAACAATTGAGATGTGCCCCACTGGGATTCTGGAACGGTGTCCCTGTCGCGTCAGAGATAGCCAAGCAGCCTGGCCCAGGTGCGCGATGGGACAGTCTGCCTGCGCGCGCCGGCCGGCCTTACGGCGTGACCGCCCGGTAGAACCGCGTTGGTTCGTTTGCAGCCGATCCGACGCGGGTTGATTCGCGCGCCGAGGTGGCGACGAGGTTCGTTTCGACCGTCCACTGCTTGAGGTTTTGGGAAGATTCGATCACGTAGGTCCGGCCCGGTTCGGTGCTCAGTTCCAGCAGCCACCCTCCTTCCGCATGCTTCGAGATTTGGATGAAGGAAGGGGGAACGGGGGCGGGGCTGGGTTTCTTGATGGCGTCGATGGCGGCTCGGAATTCGGCGACGGGAAAGTCCCGTTCGCCGTAGCCCCTGCGGCTGTAGACGAGTTCCCAGGGGGCGTGGCTGGGGGAGTTGGTGACGCCGTTGATGATGGCGAAGAGCGGTTGGCCTCCCTGGGGGAAGAACTGGTTGGCGACCTTGCGGTTAAAGTCCTCGAGCACGAGTTCGAGGCCGGCGCGATGGATGAAGTTCTGGGTCTGGGCTTCCTGGTTTCCCTGGAGATTGACGCCCAGGTGCACGACCTCGATGCCGTCCGGATTCCCGCCGCGGGAGGCGTACCAGCGGTCGATTCCTTCGAGGAGTTGCGGCGCCGCCGCCTGGCAGAACGGACACCACCAGGCGAACCAGTCGAGGAAGATGATTTTCCCCTGCAGATCCGCGAGGCGCAGCGGTTGGCGGGTGTCGCGGCGGACCAGGGAGAAATCAGCGACGATATCGCCGACTTGGTACGGAGTTGCGGCGGAGGCGACCGCGGTGGAGAGGGCGAGGAAGAATCCGGCGGCCAGCGGGAGAAGAGCAGTGGGGTTCATGGGGTTAGAAGTCGACGGTGTAGGCGGCCTGGAGCAGGGCCCAGTCGCGGTTGCTGTAGAGGTTTTCGAAAAAGGCGGTCCCGATGCCCGCGGGTTCGAACCGGGTGAAGTAGGGGGCGGCGAAGACCTTGATCGAGTGCCGATCCCAGACCCGGCGAACACCGAAGCCGAACTGCCAGGCGGTGAGCCCGGGGGCGGCGCTCGAGAACAGGGAGTTCTCGATTTCGCCGGTATCGGAGTAGTAACGGCCGGAGACGCTCAGGAGCCAGCCCGGGTTCGGTTCGAATTCGAGGGTTCCGCCGGCATAGAAGGCCTGGAAGGTGGGGCGTTCCTCGGCGTAGCCGCCGAAAACCCGGGCCACCCAGCGGTCTCCCAGGGCGACATTGAGGGAACCCTGGTAGCTGTAGCGGCTTTCCCGGTCGGTCGTTTCGGTCAGACGCGCTTCGTTCAGCAGACGAACCCGCCGGTGGAGGACGTTCTCGAAGGCGACGTGGTACGAGGCGGTGTAGAGGTTGGGGCGCCCGCGCCGAAGACCCTCGAAATCGATCTCGTAACCGGGAGCGATGGTGTCCTTGAGGAACGAGATGTCGCCCTGGATGAACGCCACGGTCGGCAGGTATTCGATCCGGAGTCCCAGGGTGACGCTCTCCCCGGAGGGGCGAGCCTCCTGGTAACCGGGCAAGGCCCCGAACTGCTGCCGGTAATACTCATTGAGCCAGGCGGTGCGGTAGTCGGGGAATCCGGCGTAGGCGGCCCCGGAGAGGAGCAGTGTCGCCGAATCGAGGAGTCGGGTTCGGGTGGCGATCGCTCCCCCGAAACGGTGTTCGTCCACGGACGTCGACGAACCCAGAAAATCGAAGGAAGCGGGTTGGTAATCCAGGTCGATGGTGTTCAGGGCGATGCTGGTGGTGAATTCGAACCGACCCTGGGTCCGCCGGAAGGCGAGGGACGACTGCGTCAATTGGATGTCCGGCGCGACAAGCCCTTCCCAATCGGCTTGAACCTGGTGGGTTGCCGGGGTTGCCGAGGTGGCTGACGACTCGACTTCGGGCCCCTCCTGGCTGGGTGCCCCCCAGAGCGCAGGAGCCACCAGGAAGGCGGCGACGATGACTCGGCTTGGACGCGGGCGCTTCACGGGCGTTTTGTTCCGAGGCGGTCGATGATCGACCGCAGTTTATCCACCCCTTCGAATCCCGCCCGGGCATACACGACCTTGAACGACGGGGCTTCCGGTGTGCCCTGGGTTCCGTCCAGGACCACGAAGTAGGGCAGACCTTCGCCGCCGAAGGATTTCAGGGTCGAACCCTCCTTGTCGTTCAGGACGAGGTTGAGTCCGTGCTTCTCAACGAAGGCCCGCGTGCGTTTCGTGTCGTTGGGCTCCACGTTGATGGAAATGACCTGGACGGGGTGGCCCTGGGGATTTCCTTTTTTCGAGGCGTAGAAGCGCTGGATCCGTTCCTCCACGACGGGCGAGGAGCGGGCGCAGGGCTGGCACCAGTACGCGAAGAAATCGAGGACCACGATCGTGCCGGCATGATCCGAGAGCTTGATCGTGCCCTGGCCGTCGAGACGGTCGAGGGCGAAGTCCTTGGGGCGATCGGCTGCGCCGGCCTCTGGGCGACCGAAGAGGGCGGCCAGCAACGCGGTCAGGAGCAGGGTTTGTTTCATTGGGACGTTCCTGAACTCGGTTGGGCTTTGGGGTGTCACCGGCAGGACGTGCAACCGGCGGCCTGGGCTCCCCCGGAGGCGGCTGCGCCGGGTTCGATTTGGGACAGAAGCCTGGATTGGTAATTGAAGACGGGTGAATCGGAGAACTGCATGGATGGCTTCGAGACCAGTCG
>CAYZAE010000009.1:70293-71913 GCA_964476125.1 uncultured Verrucomicrobiota bacterium
CGAGGCAGGGAGGATGGGATCGCGTCAGACCGAGAGAAGGCGCTTCAGGTCGTGGGCTCCGGATTTGGCGGCCACGACGTAGGTGCGCCCATTGATGGACCAACTGGCGGTGTGCATGGAGCCGACCTGGGCCAGGAGCGGTTCGTTGCCGGGGCCTGAGGGATCCCAGTTCGCGTGCTCGATCACGAGAAGGTCGATGTGCCCTGCGTCCCTGAGATGGAGGCAGACCACGGAGACCTTATGGCCGTTCCATTCCAGGACCCGGCATCCCTTGAGTGTCGCGCGGCTGAGTCCGGGGGGGAGGGTCAGATCGTTGGGTGCCTTCTCCGATTTCAGGTAGGCGCGAATCTGGCTCGGATCCGAATCCAGGAAGGTCACGTGGGGCATGACCTGGCTGGCGGAGACGACTGATTCACGGAAGGCGGCGAAGGCCTCGGTTCGGTTTCGATCCTGCCCGCGGTTGAGGATTCCGAAAGTCAGTAGAACCACCACCGATGCGGCCAAGGCCAGCCAGATGGGGCGGCGCAGCCATGATCGGGGCATGGGGTGAACCACTTTGTGTGAGGCGGCGATTTGTGCCTCCAGGTCGCTGGGAAAGACCACGGCCTCCGAGAGCTTCCCGCGGATGGCGGCGTCGGCGGCCATTTCCTGATCGAACCACTGGGCGAGTTGCGGATCCTGGCGCAGTTGAGCGAAGGCTTCGGCGAACTCGGGTGCGTCCTGCCGATCCACGTGGGGGCGAAAGGCCCGCAGGATGAACCTGGCTTGGTCACTATTCATGGGCGGCTTGAGGCGGGGTTGGCGCGGAGGGGAAGGGGATCGTGACGGGGCTTTTGGATTGTTTGGGATCCGCCAGGATTTGGCGAAGTGCGTCTTTTCCCCGGGAGATCCGGGACATCACGGTGCCGATGGGAATTTCGATCAGGGCGGCGATCTCCTGGTAGGACAGATCCTCCATGTAAAAAAGGGCCAGCGGCACGCGGTAGCGTTCCTCGATGGATTGCAGGGCCGCCAGGACGTCCCGGGAATCGCAGGCCTGAACCTGGTGGGGTTCGATCTGGGGAAGCTCGATGTCCGATTCGTTGATCTCGACTTGCGGCCACCGGGTTTCGCGGCGTTTCCAGCCCAGGAACACCCGATAGAGGGTGGTGAAGAGCCACGACTTCAGCCTGCCGTCATTGCGGATGGAATCTCGTTTCTCGAAGAGCCGGCTGAAGGCTTCCTGAGTCAATTCCCGGGCGTCGGACTCGCTTCGCACCAGACTTCTGGCAAATCGATACGCGGGTTCGTACAGCAGCTTTACGGCGTCCTCGAGTGCCTCGGAGTTTTCCACGGTTTGCGGCAGTGGGGGGACGGGGGTGTTGGCAAGGAGGGCTTCCAGTCCAAGGAGAATGGCGCCTTCAGGCTTCGCCGTGCGCAGGTTCGGTCCGACAACAGTTCAATTCCACGCCTGTAAGATGTCCGGCCTGGCGGTTTATTCCACCTCCCGTGGGATTGGGGCGTCGATCCCGGTGCATCCCGAAGTTGTGGGGGCAGGTAGGGCGACCTCTCCGAGGGCGCCGCACTTGAGGGCGACGCGCAGGGGCGGCGCAGCGCAGCGGATCGCGGGTGGTGAAGATC
>CAYZAE010000010.1:0-6328 GCA_964476125.1 uncultured Verrucomicrobiota bacterium
GAGGACCTGCCGTTGCAGCGGTCTCGCGTCGGGACGGCCCTGGCTTTAGGTTCCAGCCGATCCCCATCCCCATCCCCATGACTCATCCGTTTGGCCTCCCTCGTCCGGCAGGTGTGCTTCGCCTCGCCGCCCTGATTCCCCTCATCCTTCTCTTCACGGGATCTCATGGACGTGCCGGCGATGCCCCCCGGCAGGGTGCCGAACTGCTGAAAACGGATCTCCTTGGCGTTTTCGCTCATCCCGACGACGAAACCGGCATGGCCGCCAGCCTTGCGCGCTATGCCCGGGGTGAGCATCGGCAGATCGTTAACGTTTACGTGACCCGTGGCGAAGGGGGAGGGAACATGGTCGGCACCCAAGCCGGGGCCGCACTGGGAGTTCTGCGTGAAACGGAGCTAAGGGATTGTCTGCGCACCCTCGGGGTACGATCCGCCTTCTTCCTCGATCAGGAGGACTTCTTCTACACGGAGAGCCACGCCGCCACGCTCCGCAAATGGAACCGCGAAGCCGCACTCCGGAAGCTCGTCAGGCTCGTTCGCACGCTCCGCCCCGAGATCATCGTGACCATGAATCCGGCACCGAACCCCGGACAGCACGGGCATCATCAGGCGGCCGGGGTGCTGGCCACCGACGCCTTCGCCGCCGCCGCTGATCCATCCCGGTATCCTGAACAATTACGGGACGAAGGGCTTGCGCCCTGGCAGGCCCGGAAACTGTTCTTTGGGGGCAGTTCCGGCAGCACCCACCTCGTCTCGATCGCCACGACTGAACCGCTCATTGACGGACGCACCCCCGCCGATATCGCGGGTGAAGCACTGTCCAACCACCGTTCCCAGGCGTTCGGCGGTTTTCTCAACTCCCCCTGGCTGCGCCGTCCCCAGGGTTTCACGCTCGTCAAAAGCGTCGTCAGCCCCGCCCCCAACGCCTCCGATCTGTTCGAAGGCCTACCCGCCGTCGAACCCATCCAACTGGTGACCTTTGCCTCAAGGCCGCTCCAGGAACCCCTGGCTTTCCGACCACGACCCGCCATTCGGAACTTCCTCGACTGGGCAGACTCCCACGACATCCGACACGTGACGGCCGGACTTCCCGCCGACGTACCGGTCGTTGCCGGCGAAGAAAACCGGGTGCTGCTCGATATCTCCACAGAACTCCGCGAACCCAAAATCGCTCCCTTGAATTTCACGGTGGAAGCGGGTTGGCCAGCCCATGCCGCAGCCAACTCTCCCCTGATCACACACGTCCAGGCCCCACGCACCACCAGCCTCCCCATCCGGGTCGAGGTCCCGGCGGATGCGCTTGCCGACACTATCCTCCATGCCCGGGTGAACCACCGGGGAGCTGAAATCCATACCACCACCCGGCTCCATCCGGTGCCTCTCGCCCTCATTCCCAGGGTCCGTCGCGCCCCCTCCTTGGAAACCGGCGACGAGGGCTGGCAGGCCGCCGCCCTTCTCGACATTGGAACCAACCGCACCTGGCAGGGACACGCAGACAGCCCGGCGGACTGCTCCGGCACGGCCCGCGTGCTGCACGATGGCAAATCCCTTTTCGTCCAGGTGGATGTTCGCGACGACGTTGTGGTCTCCAACATCGAACCCAATGACATCCGGGGTCATTGGCGGAGCGATTCCGTGGAAATCTGTCTCGATCCCGGCGCCGGCGCGGAAGACACCACGGGCTGCTTCAAGATCGGCATCTTCCCCTTCGACACCACTGGGAAGGTCCGTGCGGCCCGCGACGCCGATGCCCGCCAGGGTCCCGTGGAACAAACCGCGCCCGGACTACGGCTGGCGTCGGAGCGCACACCGGGAGGCTACCGGGTCCGCGCGACGATTCCGTTCAACCTGGTGATGGCCGGGGCCAGGCTTCCCAAACGGCTTGGGTTCAATGTGCTCCTCTACGACGGCGACAAGCGTGACGCCGCCAGAGGGGAGAACATCAACCGGACCCGACTGGCCTGGGCCCCCCGTTCGGGAGTTCAGGGCCGACCGGAGGACTGGGGGCGGATTGATTTGCAGTAGGGCGCTGTCTGGAACTCCGGTCGGCTGAATATTGGGGTTTGGGAGGGTCGCAAGGCCGGCCAACCCCCGACCTGGCCGTTACGGGGAATCTGTCGCTGCTGGCGCCAGCGGCGTCAGTCCGGTGCGCGTGTAGAAGCGCGCTGTGTCCTTGTCCCGCTTCAGGCTGACCTCGTACTTCAGCGCCGCCGACCGCGTCAGGCCGTCGTGACGCCACGCCAGCGGCCACGGTCCGGGTTGCTTGGTCCACTTGGCAACCTCCTCGTCAGCCGTCGCCAGCAGGCCAGGCAGGTTGTCGGTGTGCCCGACAAAGCAGCGCCCGGCGGGGTTGCGGAGAATGAAGACAGTCCAGTTGGCGTCAGGAGCAGGGTTCGGCGCGGCGGTTTCCACGGCGGCAGAATGGCAGCCAAAAGCGATCGGGGCCAGCCAGTTGCCGCCACCGTTGATGGCGCCATTGCGCACTTCGGTTCATTTTCCTACCGGTCAACGGCCCCGAGGCGCGTCCCATCCCCGCTGATGGCGACCCCCCGATTGCTCGAGCAAAGGTTCGCGAACCCGACAGGCAAGTGTCCGATTGCCGACTGCGTCTTCCAAATCTCCACAACCCAATGAGCCTACGCCGCGATGAAGGGTGTGGATCGGATGCCATTGCCTCGGAGTCTTGCTTGGGGGCCTGGGGGGTTCCCTCGCCGTCGGCCAGATTCTTCCGCGAATCGGCTCCGGCTGACAGCCTGATGCCTTTCGGCAGCCTCATCCGTGTCAGCGATGGAAGCGGAAGATGCGTGGAAACGGTGGTGGCGGATCGGGGGTTCTCCAGCGCTGTGAACAGCCGCGCGCCCGAGGAAAGCGGCACGTACGACGCGCTTCGCCCGCGACATCCACGAAAGCTGAGCGAACGGATGAAGGACCAGAAGTGCACGAACCTACAGCGCCGCCGTGCAAAGACGGAGGGAAGGATTGGAATCTTGAAGTGCGGATTCTTGGGCCGCCCGATGCGGGCGAAGGGATTCGAACATCGTGAGGTGGCACTGGCTTGGGGTGTGTTGACCCAAAATCTCTGGATGCTGGCATAGCTGTCATTCAAGGAGATGGCCAAAAGCCACCGCCACCAGGCAGCGTGAGTCAGTAAAGCAACTGAAACAGCAAGCTGAATGGAAAACTTGTCTTTCGGAATGCAGAAAACCCACAAAATAGAGTGGGTCGGGGACCCTCAGCGGGCGTTTTCTGAGAAGCAAGACTCATCCAGCCAGCCCAAAACTGCTCATCTCACCCCCGGTTACTCCGAAAACCCGGCCTTTGGGGACAGGCTCTAGCCAGGATCCGCCTCGGGCCGGGGAGGCGCCCCGATGCTCTCGTCGCACCAAACCGAAACACGCCTCGTCGGTCTGAGGCAGAGCCTCGTTAGTCGTCTGGTGCGCAAACTTCACCTAAAAACAACATTACAGGCTCGGTTCATACTGAATGTTAAACATACTACTATCTTTTCGATTTCTTCGGCAGCAAAGTCTGCATGCCTTGTTGGTTCCTTGAAAACCATCAAAGCTATACGCAAACCCTCTGAGTCAGTGAAATTTTTTCACGGCCCGTTCTCTTACCCATTTCACGCCCATGCCGCTCCGCACCCTCACGCCCTCAACCGGCTTCACCGATGTCCAGGATACGACCCTAGCCAAAGACGCCATCGCGCGCTTTGTTTGTAACACGTGGGATGAAGCCATCGCGAATCCCGATGGAATTGATGTGGTGGTTGTAGGCGCGGGCCTCTTTGGCGGATATTGCGGCTCGAAGATTTATGAGCTCAGCCGCGCGCGCGCCGGCACCCGCCCTCTCCGCGTGCTACTGCTGGAGGCCGGGCCGTTTCTTGTCCCAGAGCACACGCAGAACGTCCCCAACCTGGGCCTGTACGATCCCGGGATCTTCAACGCCGCGAGCACCGCCTCGGGCGCACCGCCCCTGACGCGCAATCTCGTGTGGGGAGTCGGCTGGCGAAGCAACCGGCCGTTTGTCGGCCAAGCCTATTGCGTCGGCGGCAAGGGCATTTTCTGGGGCGGATGGTGCCCGCGACTGCAGGCCGCGGATCTGCAGCAGTGGCCCGCCGAAGTCGCCGCTTTCCTCACCCAGGTCGATCCCCAGGCCCCGGTCGGCGTGCGGCCCATCGAGCACAAGGACCCCGGAACCCAGCAGACCCTCGCCCGTGGCGACGCCCTCACGGGCTATGAGGCGCTCGAATACGAGATTGGCGTGGCCCCCGCCGACGATTTTGTTTTCGATCCCATGGCCTCCGCCAAGGAAGGGGCTCAGGTGGGCCTCAACGAGGCGCTGCGGGTCTTCCTCTCCCAGGCAAGTCCCGATGCGCAGATCCAGGCAATCCTCCCCGCGCCCATCGCAGTGCAGACGCAGTCTTTCATCTCCGGGCTATTTGCCCTCGACAAGTATTCGAGTGTGCCCGCCCTCATCGGTAGTGCCCGGGCGGACCACAGTGACGGCCGCACGGACAATCTCCGCATGACCGTGGTCCCCAATGTCCACGTGGTCCGATTGCAGTGCGCCCCGAGTTCGGAGTCTCCCCTCGGCACCCGTACCGTGCAGACGGTGGTCGTCCGCCATGAGGGTGTCGAAAAAACCCTCATGATCGCTCCGCATTGCCAGGTCGTGCTGGCGCTCAGTTGCATCGAATCGACGCGGCTGGCGCTGGAGTCCTTTTCTCTCGAATCGTCGCTGCTGCGCCCGCCCGGACAGGAGTTGATGGGGCGCAACTTCATGTTTCACGTGCGGGCCGACATCGCATTCCGGGTCGACCGCGCGCGCGTGGATGCGTTCGTCCAGGAGCGCTGGCCGGGCAAGTCGCTCGCCGAGCTTCTGCAGCTGGCCAGCCTGCATGTCCAGTGCGACGGCGCCCACGGGAGATATCAGTATCAGTTGTACGCGGCGACCAACAGCGGCGGTCCCGACGCCAACATGTACCAGATGGTGCCGGACCTCGATGTCCAGCGATCGATCGCGGCAAGTTTCAATGCCTCGACGGTCAGCTTTGTCCTCCGCTCCTCCGGTGAGGTGATCGAAAGCAAGACCACGCCCGTCGGCTCCGACACCTCAAGCTTTATCAATCTCGCGGGCCCGGCGGATTTCGACACGCAGTTCGGCCACAATCGCGCGTGGGTCGGCTTCCGGACCGCCCCGGACCACGCCGCCGATCCGATCTGGCAGGACATGCACGACACCGCCCACGCCATCGCCCGGGCGCTGGCCAACGGCGGACCGCTGGTTTACACGCCGGTCAACGGCAGCAGCGATTTCACTCTCCCCGCCTTTTCCCGGCAGCAAGGCGTCGGCTCGACGTTCCACGACGCCGGCACCCTTTGGATGGGCGACGATCCCGACTCATCAGTCACCGATGCCAACGGGCACTTCCACCACGTGTCCAACGCCTATTGCTGCGATCAGGCGCTCTTCCCCACCGTCGGCTCGGCCAATCCCGCGCTCACCGGCCTCTGCCTCGCCCGCAAGGTCGCAGGCGACATCGTCGCCCGCCACGTCGGCGTCAAGTCCGCCGCCCTCAATCTTGGAGGGTTCGCTCCCGTCTCGCTGGCGCGGAGCAACGGCTGGCTGGCCGCGCCCTACGACGGCGTGATGGAGATCGACAGCGGTGCGCTCATCGAGACGCAGCCGACCAGCCCCAACTCCAGCGGCAACAATCCCATCGGACTCTATTATCTGCCGCGTTTGCTGGCCGATTTTGAACTCGTGGTGGAGTGGAAGGCCTTCCGAACGCCAACCATCCCCAACTCAGGCATCCTCCTGCGCACGCCCAATCCCATCGGCGTCAACTTCGCCGACTCGACGCAGTTCGCCCGTTTCTACGATGCCACGACCGAAATCCAGATCGACGAACTAGGAAAGGATTTCAACGCCGCCCGCTCCCCCCAGGCGATCTTTGGCAACTCCCGCTTCAAGACCGGCGCCGTCTACGGCGTGGCCCCGGCGACGCAATGGGCCTCCACTGTGCTGGCGCCCGACGGCTCCGCGACGGCCGAGGAATATTGGAATACCTACCGCATCCGCGCCGTGGGCAACACGGTGCAGGTCGACCTCAACCGCAAGCGCGTCTGCGACGCCGTCGTGCCCGCGTCCAAGCGCCTCAGCGGCTTCCTCGCCTTTCAGTTTCACACCGGCCGCGTGCAGTTCCGAAACCTCTTCCTCAAAACCCTCTAACTTCTCCCAAACCACCATGAAATCCCCCGCCTCCACCTCCGCTCCCGCAATCGAGCTCAAAAACACCAAACCGATCGACTATAAAGACAAGAAGT
>CAYZAE010000010.1:6428-54951 GCA_964476125.1 uncultured Verrucomicrobiota bacterium
GCTCCCGCAATCGAGCTCAAAAACACCAAACCGATCGACTATAAAGACAAGAAGTCGCCGTACTCCGCACTCTTCCCCAAGATGCAGGGCAATATCCTCAAAGGCCACGGCCGCGACTTTGCCGCCAACATCTTCGTCCAGTTCGACGTCAAGGAGGCCGATCTCAAGGCCGTCCTGCGCGAGCTTACCGAGAAGTATGTGACCTCCGCGTATCGCCAGTTGGAGGAGAGCGACCAGTACTCGCGCTTCGCCATCCCCGGCTCCCTCTTTGGCAACCTCATGCTCACCGCCAAGGCCTATGTGAAACTGGGCTTGGGAATGGAGCTGCCCACCTGGTTCGATACCAAGGCGGAGAACCCCAACGGCGCGTTTCCGCAACAGTCTCATTTTCCCGGCGGCATGCTCCAGGCGGCCGGCGATCTTGGAGACCGAGTCGACGCCGCGAATAGGGAGAAATTGACCCCCTTGGAGTGCGCTTATGTCGATGGCACGATCGACGCCCTGCTGCTCCTCGCCGACGACGGCGAGCAGCACCTGCTCCGCACGACCCGCGAATTCATCACCGACTTCGAAAGCCGTGGTCTCGGCCGCGTCGTGGCGGTCGAGCTCGGCAAGGCCCTCCGCAACGAAGACGGGGAGGGCATCGAGCACTTCGGCTACGTCGATGGCCGCAGCCAACCGCTATTTCTCGCCAGCGATTTCAAGAACCTCGACCCCGCGACCGGCGCGATCGATCTCAACCACACCACCGAGAAGGTGAACGACAAGGCCAAGGTGCGGGAAAGCGGCAAGATCACCTTCTGGAATCCCTTCGCCCCGCTCGACATTGTCCTCCTCAAGGACCAAGCGGTCTCCGACCCCGAGGCCTTTGGCAGCTACTTCGTCTTTCGCAAGCTCGAGCAGGACGTGCTGCGGTTCTCCATCGCGGAGCAGCAGCTCGCGGATGAACTGGAGCTCGAAGGCGCCGACCGCGAACGCGCCGGCGCCATGGCCGTGGGCCGCTTCCGCGACGGCACCCCGCTCGTCATCTCCGAGGTCGATGGGGTCGTGCCGGCCAAGGACAATAACTTCCGATACGACGGCCTCGACGCGAGCCTGGCCAAGGATCCCGCCGCCCCGCAAGACCGCCTCGGTCAGCGCTGCCCCTTCCACGCCCACATCCGCAAGACCAATCCACGCCAGAGCGAAAACTCCACCACCGACACCGCCGAAGAGATTCAAGGAGCGGAGAACGACGACCTCTCCCGGCGCATCGTGCGCCGCGGCATTCCCTTCGGCGAACGCCGCGAGCATCCAAGCACCTTTCAGACGCTGGATGATCTTCCCACCGGAGGCGTGGGCCTGCTCTTCGCTTGCTTCCAAAGCAGCATCATCAAGCAGTTTGCCTTCATGCAAAAAACGTGGGCCAACAATACCCAGTTCAAGGTGCCGCTCGGCACCAATCCCGCGCTCGCCCCCACCGGCATCGACCCGCTCATCGGCCAACCGCTCGACGCCACCCCCGCGGCCAATCCCCCGCACCAGTGGCGGCAAGAGTATGGCGGCTCCGCCGATGAACGCACCAACCCCGCCAGTGTGGTCGAGGTTTCCCTCGCCGCCACCCACCCGACCGAGTTCAATTTCAGTAACTTCGTGAAATTCCGCGGCGGCGAGTTCTTCTTCGCCCCCAGCATCCCCTTCCTGCTCGGTAAATAAGCGACATCCAAGCGCCCTACATCCGGCAGCAAGGCATCGAAGTCTGGTATCGCTTTGACAACGCCACGCCTTTTCACCGGACCCCGGCGATAAAAGCAATGGGGTCGCGTCTAAATTGTTGACTTTTGAACGCGCCCCAGAGCAACCCCGCATTCCCTTTCAGATCTCTCCGAGCACCAGGACCCGGACGGCATCCAGTCGAACCCTGGCGTTGGCCAGGGCCTGTCGCAGCTCGGCGAACTCCGACTCCAGCCCTTCGATCTCGGAAGCCCGCACATTGGGGTTCACTGCGGCCAGGGCCCGGAGCCGTTCGATTTCCCGGCTCATCTGTGACTCAAGTTCGTTGGCAGCCGACTGGATGAGGGTGCGGCTCCTGGCCTGGGCGAATCCCTCCGCGGCCCGAACCATGTTCCCGATCCGGTCGCGAACGGTTCCGTGATCGAGCAGGTCGTGCAGCGGCCCTTCGGACAGCTGCGCGCGCTCCAGTGCTGGAAGCGCTTTTGCCGTGATTTCCCGCCCCGCCAGATCCACCACCAGACGCAAGGGAGTTGCCGGAAGAAACCGGTCCGCGTGAAGCTTGGAGGGAGCGACGCATTCCACGAGGAAGACCAGCTCCAGCCATAGTCCTGATTCCTTCGAGCCCGGCCACACGGCGCAGGCGCAGCTCCCGCGGGGTCCACCGGTCAGCAGGTCAAGGGCACCACTTACCATGGGGTGATCCCAGGTCAGGAATGCGACGTCCTCACGACTAAGCGCCAGCCGTCGATCGAAGGTCACCGCGAGCCCCTCGGGCGGGAGTCCGGGAAAGCTGTCGGCGAACACGCCGTCCGCGCCGATGCGGAACCGGCGCGGGCCCAGGTCCTCGACGGGAACCCCGAAGTGATCCCACACCCGGAGCATGAATTCCTCCAACCCGGCTTCGCGATCGATGGCCGCGATGCCGTTCACGATCTCGGCGGCGGCGGCGGGGCGGAATGAATTCAGTTCGAGCAGTCGGTCGCGTCCGCGTTCCAGGCGCCGCTCCAATTCGATCCGAGCAAGGCGTGTTCGTTCGACGAGGGTGTCGAGTTCCCGGCCGCGGCTGTCTTGCGTTTCGTGGTAATCGAGAGCCAGGTCCCGAACTTCGCGCCCGAAAGACTCCAGCATTTCACGGCCCGCGTGGAGATTGTGTCCGAACGCATCGAGGCCTTCGTGGAACCAGCGGAACAGCACCTCCTGACAAGTGCCCGCGACATGGGGCACGTGGATCCGGATGTTGGCCGATTGCCCAATCCGGTCGAGACGCCCGATGCGTTGTTCGATCAGTTCCGGATCCAGCGGCAGGTCGAACAGCACGAGGTTCTGGGCGAACTGAAAATTCCGGCCTTCGCTGCCGATCTCGGAAGCCAGCAGGATCTGGGCGCCCTCGGGATCGGCGAACCAGGCGGCATTGCGATCCCGTTGAACCAGTTCGAGCCCTTCGTGGAAGAGTGCGGTGGCCACGGTGATTCTCGCCCGCAGCGCGGCGTCGATGGCCAGCACCTTGGACTGCGTGCGACAGATCAGGAGCACCTTGGCTCCACGGCTGGCGCGGAGCCAGTCGACCAGCCAGACGATCCGGGGATCCCGACTGAAATCGTGAACGACCGCAGGCTTCACGGATTTCGCGAGGTCGCCCTGGGCGGTGCTGCCGTCGCATTCGAACTCGACCGACAGCCGGTCCGCGAGCCCGGGATCGTCCTCGGCGGCAGCCAGCGGCACCGGTTGGGGCATGCGCTTGGGAAAACCCTTCATGGCGGCGCGCGTGTTCCGGAACATGACGCGGCCCGGTCCGTGACGGTCCAGCAATCCCGCCACCACCTCATTTCGTGCCGTGGCGTCGCCCAGCGCCAGTTCCTCCATCCGTGACTGCACCGATTCGGGCTCATTCGCGAAAACGGATCGCAGCCGCTGGGAATCCCCGGCCGTTGGAGATTCACCCAACACGAGCCGGTTGGCCAACGAGGCGATTTCCCCGAAGCGGGCGGATTCCTGTTCGAAGGCGGCGAGATCCCGGTAACGGGCGGGATCGAGCAGACGAAGCCTGGCGAAGTGGCTGGCGAGCCCGAGCTGTTCCGGGGTGGCGGTCAGAAGCAGCAGCCCCTCGGTTCTTTGGCTCAGGGCCTCGACCACGCGGTACTCCGGCCCCGATTCCGTGGGGGACCAGCGGAGGTGGTGGGCTTCATCGACCACCAGCAGGTCCCACCCCGCGTCGACGGCCTGGGCTGCCCGTTTGGGATCCAGCAGCAGCGGGAGACCGCAGAGCACCCATTGATCCTCCAGGAACGGATTGCAGCCCGGATCGGCGGCTTCGACGGCGTCGCAGCGTTCCTCATCGAACAGGTGAAACCAGAGGTTGAAGCGCCGCAGCAATTCCACGAACCACTGGTGCACCAGGGATTCCGGGACCACCACGAGCACGCGGGAGGCGCGGCCGGTGGAGAGCAACCGGTGGATCACCAGGCAGGCTTCGATCGTCTTGCCCAGCCCCACTTCATCCGCCAGGAGGACGCGGGGTGCGACCCGGCCCGTGACCTCGCGGGCGATGTAAAGCTGGTGAGGGATCAGATCCATCCGGCCCCCGACAAATCCGCGCAAGAGGGAACGACGCCGCCGGTGCTGAAGTTCCAGGGCCTCCCGGCGAAGATTGAAATCCGCAACCGGATCCGTCTGGCCGTTGAGCAGCCTTGTCTCCGGGGAGCCGAAGCCCAGCGCGGCGCTCAACCGGTCCTCGCGAACCGACTTGCCGTCCTCTCCCACGTAGGTCACCAACCCGCCCTTCTCCTCCAGGCGTGCGACCGCCCACGATGCCCCGCCGGTTTCGGCGATCGTTTCTCCGGCACGGAACCGCACGCGCCGCAGGGGCGCGCTTTCGGCTGAGTACTGGCGCTGTTCCTGGCTCGCTGAGAACCCCACCAGCACGCGTCCCTCGCCCACCTTCAGCACCGTTCCCAAGCCCAGCTCGGGTTCGCTGTCGCTGATCCAACGTTGTCCGGGTACAAATGAATTCGTCATTCCCAATCTCGTCCCGCCAGCCTACCGACCCTCCCCCACCGCTGCCCAGTGCGCGCCATCCGGATCTCCGAACTCCGAACTCCGAACTCCGAACTCCGCCCCCGCCTCCCCACTCCCAACTTCATTCAGCGCTTCAACACGAATCCCGCCCGGACCCAGTCGGCGAAATCCTCGCGCGAACCGTCGCCGGCATCCATGGCCACGAGCTGGATCGCGCGGCTTCCTTCGGGGATGGCCACGTCGAATCGCCAGGCGGGCGAAAGCACCCGCATGACCGGGCTGGCGGCCATCTCCCGGCCGTCGATGAACACTTTGAAAACCACGGTGGGATGCTTGGCGAGGTTCGAACCGTTGCTGATGCGGACCAGGTTTTCATCGGCACCAGCGAGCGCCACGAAGCGCGCATAGTCCGGCCGGACCTCGTAACCGAGCGCGCAGGGAGCGTGCACCCCCAAGCCCTGGGTATGGACCGCGCGATCGATCCGCAATTCCTGACCGAGATTCGATCGATCCTTCTGCGGAGGCTGCGTGTTTCCCGAATACCGGACCGTTCCGCCGTAGGAATGCCCGAAGCCCACCGAGCGCACCGGCTTCAGATCGCCAATCGCCACGTCGGGCGCGGGCGGCACCGGTCCAAGTTTGGCGAAGGAACCCTCGGACTCAGCACAGACCTTCCGTCCATCCCGGAATCCCGCCACACGCAGGTGCATCGACGCGGCGACTTCGAAGGGTCCGCGGTAGAGCGTTGAGGCCGGGGTCGGGACCGTTCCATCCGTTGTGTAACGGATCTCGGCTCCCGGCTGGAGCGGCGCGGTGAGCGTGACCACGATCGGTTGCTCGAACAGATGAGGCCGCATGGTCGTGCCCCAGGGCGTGATGCGAACCGGATCGAGCACGGTGTTGGTGTCCCAGCGCCCCAGGCGGATGAGTTCCTGCTCAAGATGGATCGTGGGAGCCAGATGCTTCTCGAAATGCTCCACCACCTGTTCGGTGTTGAGGTCCGGGGTGAAATTCCGCGCCGGATCGTAACCCGGATGCGCATCGGTCATGTCGCGGGCCAGCACGCAGCGGAGCCCGGCGGTCTTCATGGCCTTTAACCCCATCGGCTTTCCGAGCAGACAGACCTGGGTATGGAATCCGACATAAAGTAAATGGGTCAGACCGAACTTCTGGCATAGCGCGTAAACCTCGGCCTGCGTATCCGGCATCCAATCCGATTCCCCGATGCGCAGCGCCGGGTGCATGCCGTCCCAGCCGTAGTTCACGCCGCACCGTTCCCGACCGCACGCGCACCCACCGGCGTCGGGCACCGGCGGACAGGTGACGTCCATGGCCTTGGGCACCGTCACTTTCGGCAGCGCCAGGACCGCCTCGCGCTGGGGAAAACCGGCGTAGTTATCCACCACGTCGCTGGGACAAAGCATCACCGTCATGCCCATCGCCCGGGCCGCCTCCAGCGCGCGATTCAACCGGGGCACAATGGCGTCCACGCGAAGGGTGGCGGTCTTGCACCAGTGAAAATTCCAGACGTCGACGGCGATCACCCCAACGCGCTTGGGATCCACCCGTTCGGGAGTGAGGACAATCCGACCCGTGGCGGCCTCCCTGGTTTGCAGGGTCAATTCGATTTCGGCGGAACGAGCCGTGGCGAGCAACCCGGCGAACAGGCACGCCGCCCGAAGCAATCTCAGGACGTTCATCATGGGGAATATCGGTGAACGTCCTGCATCCAAGGGTCCGCGTCGAATCCGGAATTCGCAGCGGCCACTGGGGGCGTGCCTCCGGAAGTTTTGGGGCAAACGGCCGTTTTCCCTCAACGCGCCGCGTGCCGTTCGCGCAGCAGGCTGACCTCCTCGTGCAACCGTCGCGCCAGTTGCTTGCGATCCGGCAATCCGCTCACCGGTTCGCCGAAGAACACCCGTCCGCGGATGGTCCGTTTGGCGAGAAGGTTGAGGAAATGCGGGGCGAAGGTCATGTCGCGCCAATACGCCACATCGTCGGCGCGGGTGCCTTCGGAGGGATCGATCTCGTAGGTGAGCCAGGCCGGCGTGACGGGCCAGCCATTGGCGGCCGCGGGTTCGAGCAACGAGGGGCGAAAGGGCAGCACTTCATCGCCCCCCGAACTCGTGCCCTCCGGGAAGATCGTCACCACGGTGCCGGATTCGACGATGGGGCGGAACGCATCGGCAATCTCCGCCACGTGGGAACGCTGTTCGCGTCGCAGGAACAGGGTTCCCCCGCAACGCGCCAGGGCCCCCATCATCGGCCAGTTCGCCACCTCGGCCTTTGAGACAAACACCATGGGCCCGGCGGCCACGAGCAGCGGGATGTCCAGGTAGCTGAGATGATTGCAGACCACCATGCCGCGAGTCGGGACCTTGCCGGTGTGTTCGAACCGGAACCCGATGGCCTCCAGATTGAGTGCCCCGTACTTGTGCAGCCAGGCCGCACAGCTTGCCGGATCCGAGCCTTTCCCGACGCGGCCCAGCTCCCGACGATGCTCCCGCCATCCCCGCGAGTTGAGCGCAAGAAACCGCGCCAGCCGCAGCGCCACCAATCCGGGATGTCGAATCACGCTCCGCATGGTTGCACGCCTACAGGGGTTGGATTTTCTGCCAGCGACGCCAGTCCTCGAGCGTGTCGACGTCGAGCTGGCGTCGCAGGACGGCCACCGATTTCCCGGCGGCACGGGCCCTGGCCTCGGTGGTGGCGAACACCTCGCCGGTACTCCAGGGGATGTCCTGGAACAATTCGGGTGCGGGCTGGCGCAGACCGATCAGCCAATAGCCCCCGTCCTCGGCGGGCCCCAGAACCACCTCATTGCCGGCCAGGGCGGCGAAGGCGCCGGCGATGTCCTCCGGAGTCAACCCGGGACAATCGGTCCCCACAGCCAGCACGCGGGCGGCTCCGGCCGCGAAAGCCTCGGCGAAGGCGCGCTCAAGTCTCTGGCCCAGATCCCCGGGCCCCTGGGAGTTCAGAATCCAAACCGGCCGGCGCCAGTGCTCGATCTCGGCCTGCGCATCATCGGGGGTGAACCGGAGTTCCACGTCCTCGCACCGGGCGAGAGCCGCCAGGGTGCGGTGGATCAGCACGACGTCAATGGCGGCGGCGGCGGCCTCGTCGAGTTCGGCCGCCAGCCGCGTTTTGACCAGGCCGGGGCGTGGCGCCTTGAGGAAAACGATGACCCGGCCGGCGCTCAATCCTCGCCGCCCTTCGTGCTGAACTGGTCCTCCTTGCGCCGGAACAGGATGTTGAACGAGGTCATCGAGCCGTAGCAGCGGGTGATGTAGCCTTGGAGGTCAAATTTTTCGGCCTCGGTGAGGTGCTCGCTTGCGTTCACCTTCTGTTCCAGCGACCGGAAATTGTTCCGCATCATCACGATCTTGTGGAAGAAGGCGTCCAGCGGCAGTTCCTTGGTCGTGAGCGTGGGATCGGCGGGATGCATCACCAGCTTGCCGCCGTGCCAGCGGACCGCCAGGTCCTGCCGGGCCGCCTCGGGATCCTCGTAACCCAACCGGTCGGCCACCGCCCGCACGGTCTGTTCGATGAACTGGGTGAGAGGCATCTCAAGGCCGCTCACCGCCGCCTGCGCCTCCGCCGGTTGCAAACCGCTCGCCTCCGGCGACACCTGACGGCGGACGGTGTCGTCGAACAACACCGTGGCCGAGGCTTCATCAATGGCCCGGACAGTTCCGGTTCCGTAGCTGGGATGCCGGACACGCATCCCGATATGCAGCGACGCCACGTTCATGGGCCGACCCTAGACGCATCGCTAGCAAGTTCCAAGGCTGCGACGGTTCCAGGAGTGCGCGTGGGAGGGGGGGACTAAGATTAAGATTAAGATTAGGATTAAGATTAGGAGGGAGATGAAGAGCTTGAATGAGGGTGGGGCGGGCAGGCTTTTCCGAGCCCTTGGCCCTGCCGGGTCCTGTCCGGCCGGTGGCTACTTCAGCCGCCACATTTTGCGCAGGACCCACTCCGCGCCGAGAAGTCCGAGAACTCCGAGAAAATAGAATGGGGACGACCACACCTCGGCCACGGCGCGCGAACGGACCCGGTGGGCGCGTCCGCGAACGGCCTCCGGCAACCGGTGAAGATCCTCCTCGCGGAAGAACCCGCCCCCCGTGGCAGCAGCCCATTCCTTGAGCAGATCCTCCTGAAGCGCTGTTTCTCCCGCCTCCACCCAGCGGTCTTCCACCGTGAAATCCAGGGCCGCGGAGGCCTCGCCGCCCACCGAGAGACGGTAGCGACCGGGGGTGCCCGCAACCACCTCGCCCCGGAAAACCCCCGGCTGATCGGGCACGGCGCGCAGCAGGAGCTCGGTTCCAGCCGCCTGGGAGTTGGTTCCGCGGATCTCCGACTCGACCCTTGCGCTGACCAGGGGATCGGCCACGGGTTCAAACGCGGCATTGAACACGCGGGCCGTGACCCCAAGCCGCTCGCCCCGCAGGGCCGAGGTGCGGTCGAGGGCGATCTGGGTCCTGCGGCTGCCGCTGAGCAGATGCTGGACCGCGAGGCGCTGCACGACGCGTCCCCAGAACGACACGAAGAACTGTTCCCCCTCGTTCCTGCGCCACCGCCAGATGTTGTCGGTGCCGATGAACATGCTTTGGCCGACGCCGTACTGCTGCATGGCGATCACCGGAAGGGGGCCGCCCTTGTCGGCGTCGCGCGGCTCCACAGCCAGCACCACCGCCGCGGGTTTCGCCCGCTTCACCGGCGCCACCCAGAACAGGGGCGCCAACGTTTCCCAGCGACGAAGGTTCTCGGCCGGGTCCTCCGAAAGGCGCAACAGCGGACTCGAACGGCCCTCGGCCGTGAGGCCCAACCGGATCGGCCGGTCGTACACCGCCGTTCCCGGCACCTCCTTCAACACCCGGTCGAACTCGACCGGCAGCAAACGTTCCAGGGCCGTGTCCCGGTAGCTCCAGGGACTGAACCGCCGTCCGGCGAGCATCAGGAACGAACCGCCGGAGCGGGACACGAACTCGGAAAGCAGTTCGAGCTGCGCCGGCGTGAAATGCTTCGGATCGACATCCCCGAACACCACCAGGTCGTAGCCGAACAAGTCCTCGCGGCGCCCCGGAAAGGCGTCGAGATAGGGCGACCCCGGATCCCGCGCGATGGATGGGTCGCCGTCGAACAGCACGCACTTGAGATCCACCCGTCGATCACGCAGCAGCAGCGCCTGGAGATATCGGAACTCCCAGCGGGCCGACTGCTCCAGCAACAACACCCGGATCCGGTCATCCATGACCCGGAGCCTTCTCGCCAGGCGGTTGTTCTCGCCGAGAATCTCGTCGGACCGCGCGGGGACCGCGGCGGCCAGTTCGAAGTCCCCGGTCAGCTCGGGAGTCACCTTCATCGACAGCATGACCTCGCCGTCGTTCTCAATCCGGACTTCGCGCGTCTCCACCCCGATCCCTCCCAGACTCAGCGTCACCCGCGCCGTTTCGCCGGCCATGCCCCGCGCCTTCAACCGGATCGACACCGCCACTTCATCGCGGACGAAAGCCACCTCCTGCGCCGAAACCTCCGAGACCTGGAGATCGCGGGGGCTGGTGGTGCCGAGTCCGACGAAATGCACGGGGACATCGGACTGACGCGCCGCCGACAGCGCCTCGCGCGTTTCCACACCCGCGTTCCGGATGCCGTCGGTGAACACCAGCACCCCGCCCAGCGGACGCCCCCGTTCACGCTCGAACAATTCCGCCAGGGCCGTGCCCGGCGCCGTCTCGCGGCCCTCCGCATTCAGGGCGGCGGCCAGCGTGATTCCGTCGACGGCAGGAACGGCCGGCCCGGAGGCGGTTTTCGGACGGTTGGTCTCACCGGCTCCGCCCGGATGAAGCGAGGACAACTCCCCGGCGAATCCAGCGATCTTCAGGTCGAATTCCTTCCCCAGCCTTTCGATCAACCGGAGCTCGCGGTTGGTCAGCGCGGCCTGGACCAGTTCGAGCCGACTGGGCTGGACCCGTCGCGGCGCGGGAGCCGGTTGGGAAACTCCGCCGGCGACCGGCACGGTGCCTTCGGCGATCCCCATGCGCACCTGATCCTGCGGAAGAATCCGAGGATCCCGCAGACCGATGCTCGCGCTCTGGTCGAAAAGCAGGACGAGTGATTGCCGCACCGTGCCCTCGAGCGTGAGCCCGATCGACGGACGCAGGACGAGAAGCGCGATGGCCGCCATGGCCGCCACCCGCAACCCCATCAGCCAGCGACGGCGGGCCGGTTCGATGGCGACGCCACCCGCCCGGTAGGCCAGCACGGCCACCCCAACGGCAAGAAACATCAGCGCCGCTCCCGCAGGCCACCCCAGCACCGGATGGAACTGCAACTGCCAGTCCACCACGTCGCCCGCCGCGGCCGCGTCCAATCCCAGAAGCTGGAAAATCCACTCGCGCATCGTCGGTTTCCTATTTGGGCCGACTGAACCTCTGGGCGAGCCAGGTTTCGACTCCCCCGAGCAGCAACACCGCGAGCGCGAGCGGCAGCCAGAACTCGAGCCCCATCCGTTCCCGGTCGAAAGCCGTCCGTAAATCCAGGTCCGCAGACCAGTCGACCACCTGGGACCAGCGCGCGATCTCCGCCAGGCGCTCCGCGGTGACATCGATCAGGACCGATTCCATTGGGTCGGGTTGCGTCGCGATCACCGCCAGATCCGCCCCTCCCCCGGCGGGCGCAATCCGGTACAGCCCGGCCCGCTCGGTGCCTTCGAATTCAAAGCCCGCCCCTCCCCCCGAAGCACGAAGGGTCGTGGTCACCCGCCGCTCCGGCCGACCCGGTCCGGCCACGGCCACTTCGCGTCCGGTCAGTTCCCCGGGAAACGTCAGCTGCGCCAGTCCCCCGACCCGGAGATTGTAGCGGCGTTCCCTCGCGTCGGTCAGTGCCGCAATCGAACGGTGCAACAGCGGAACAAACACCGGTCGCACCGCCAGATCGTTCCAGGCCGTCCCCGCCGTGCTCGAAAAAATCATCACCCTCCCCCGCCCCACCACCCGCTCGAACGCGGCCGGAGTACCGTCCGAAAACAACACCATCGGCTCGGAGGTTTCCACACCCCCGCTGGCGTTGGTCCGTGCCGCCGCAGGCAACAACTCCCACGCCGCCCGGAACCTCGGGGTGCCCAGCGACCCCGCCCCGGTGTCGTTCCACAGCGAGAAAACCGGATGCCGGTAGCCCGAGGATTGCAGACGCATCAGCGATTCCTCCGAATCAGCCTGCCCCCGGACCTTCCCCAAGGTCGCAGGGAGCAACCCGGCGCGCTCCACCAGTTCGCGACGATAGAAATCCGGATTCGCCTTCGGCCCCGGAAAGACCAGCAGCGCCCCGCCGTCGGCGACATAACGCACCAACTGGTCAATCACGGGAGCGGCGAGAGCGGGAGGATCGGCCAGCACGACGGCTCCGAAATCCGAGAACCGCGTGACGGCAAGCTGGGCCGCAGTCACCACCCGCGGCTGGAGAAAATACTGGGGCGCCACGTCCGCCGGCACCGGTTGCAGGGCGTGCTTCAGGAAGAAGGCGGAATTCGACTCCGGATCGCCATCCACGACCAGCACCCGGACCTCCCCCACCACCGGCACCACCACCGTCCGCTCGTCATCCGCCGGCATGCGATCCCCGGGCAACCGCGCCGTCACGGAATGAAACCCCTCGTCGCTGAACCGGGCAAAGAACGTGACGCGCCGCGATTCCCCGGCCGCCAGGACATCCAGCACCGACTCATCCACCGCCGGCCCGCCATCGAGATGCAACGTCACCCGCACCTGACGGACCGGCAGCGCGCCATGGTTCGTCACCTCGACCAGGAACCGCATCGGATCGCGCACCGAGGCAAACCCGGCGGACCGGGTGACGGACGACACCGCCAGATTGTCCTCCAGCGGTTCCCCCACGAAAACGACCCGCAGGCGCGTGTCGCGTCCCGCCTGTTCGAGCAACCCTTCGATTTCCGGCAGACGCCGCCAGCCCGTCGCCTGCCGGTCCGTCACCAGCACGATCTCCTTCCGAAGCGCGGTGCGCCCCTTGAGAATGTCCAGGGCCGCCGTCAGCGCCGCGCCGTGGTCCGTGGCCAATTCGCTCGGGACCGCCTCCCGAAGGACCTTCCGGGCCAGGTTGAGGTCCGGACTCGGCTCCGGCAGCGGCGCGCTCACCCGGTCGCCGGCAAAAAGCACGGCCACGGAAGACCCAGAGGGGAAGGCGTCGACCGCGGCCTCGGCGGCCTGCCGGGCCAGGTCGAAGCGGGCACGGGCGCCGTCGGTGGCCCGAAGGCTCGCGGAACGATCGAGAATCACCACCGCATCCACGCGCGCACCCCCGAAGCGGGCGGAGGCGGAACGTACGGCCGGGCGGGCGAGGGCGAAGGCGAGCAGCGCCACCACCAGGCACCGGAGCAGCAGCAGCAGCAGATCCTCGAGCTGCATGCGTCGCCGGTTTTTCTCCAGGCTCGCCTGCACAAATCGCATGGCGGCCCACGTGACGCGCTGGAAGCGGCGCCGGTTGAGCAGGTGGATCAGGATCGGCACCGCCACCGCCGAGGCGAAAAACAGGAGTGCTGGATTGAGGAACGACATGGCGCGGCGACTACATCCCGAGGCGCCGAACCCGGCCCGTCTTGCGTCGGAAGGCCAGGTATCCGTTGAGCGTGTCGCGCAGCGATTCCGAGGTGTTCACCCGGACGTAATGGGACTGGTTCCGCTCGCAGCCTTCGCGCAGCCGTCGACAGAAACCCTCCACCTCCTCGAGATAGGTGCGCCGGATCTCATGCGCCCGGGTGAGCAGCGGAGGAACGCCTTCGAGCCCCACGAACTCCACGTTGCCCTCGAACGGAAATTCCAGTTCCGCACGGTCCATCACATGAAACACCACCACCTCATGGCCGAGGTAGCGAAGGTGCTGGACTCCGCCGAGGATTTTTTCCTCGTCATCAAACAGGTCGCTGATGAGCAGGGTGATGCCCTTGCGCGGGGTGACCGCCGCCATCTCGTGCAGCACCGCCCCGATCTGGGTGCCCGCCCCGGCCTCGAACGCCGCAAGCTGGCCCATGATGACATGGATGTTCGAGCGGTTGTTGCTCCGGGGAAGGTAGCGGCGGACCGAGGCATCGAACAACCCCACCGCCACCGCGTCGCGCTGCAGGAGAATCAGGTAGGCCAGGCAGGCCGCGAGCTGTTTGCCGTACTGAAGCTTGGTCAGCGGACCGGAGCCGTAACGCATCGACTCGCTGCCATCCAACAGGATCTGGGCGACGTAATTGGTCTCCTGCTCGTACTGCTTGACGTAGTAACGGTCCGTCCGGCCCAGGACCTTCCAGTCCAGATGCCGCAGATCATCCCCCTGCGAGTACTCCCGGTGCTGGGCGAACTCGGTGGCGAAGCCGAAAAACGGGGAGCGATGTTCCCCCGCGAGGTAGCCCTCCACGACCTGGCGCGCGTGCAACCCGAGCAACTCGGCCTGCGCCAGGGCATGCGAATCGAGCAGATCGTCGGCCATCGGCTGGGACGGGGTTGTCACGGCTTCGGAATGGCCGCCCGCAGCGTCGCGAGGCTTTTCTCCGCAATCACCTGCGGCCCCTCCTCGAAGCTGAACACCTCCACGGACACCTGGCCCCGGTACCCCACCTCCCGCAGCGCCGCCCCGATCGGCCGGAAATCCACGTCGCCAAACCCCGGCCCCTTCAGGTTCCGGTCGTTGGCATGGAAGTGCGCGAACCGGCCGGCGGAGGCGCGGATGATTTCAGGAATGGACTGCGGCTCCGCGCTCATGGCCTTGACGTCCAGAATGATCTGCATCCCCGGACTGGCGAATTGAGCGGCAAAGCGAAGCGCGTCCGACGCCAGGTTGATGAAGTCCGTCTCCGAGGGGGCCAGGGGCTCGAAGCAAATCGTCACCCCGCGTTCCTCGGCTCGGCGCACCGGGTCACGCAAAACCTCGGTCGCATAATCCCAGGCCTGGTTCTGGCTGACACCCGGCAGCAGGCTTCGTTGCTTCGGCGATCCGAAGACCAGAATGCTTCCGCCGAGATCCGCTCCGAAATCCACCAACTCACGCAGGTAAGCGGACGTCCGACGCCGGACTCCGGCTTCGGGATGGGTCACGTAGTAGCCTTCGGTCTTCGCCAGCAGCCAGTGGATGCCGCAGATCGAAATGCCAGCGCGCCGCGCTCCGTCACGAAGCGCCACCCGAGCCGATGCGGAGAGGTCGCCGACCTCGCGGCACACCGTGAAGGGCGCCAGTTCCACCGCGTCATACCCCGTCGCTGCCGCGTGGGCGAACACCTCATCCTGGCTCCAGGATCGTCCGGACGGATCCGAGGCATAGATCTCGTTGCAGATGGCAAAGGGCACCGCCCGGATGTTTCCGGCGGACCCGGAACAGCGTCGAGGGATTTCTTCGAAGCACGGAGAGGGAATCGGGGCTTGGCTTGGTTTGGAACGGTTTCCTAGGCTCCCCACGGTGATTGCGTACTTGCGCCTGGCAGGCCTCGCCACCGCCGGCGTGTGGCTCGGGGGCACCGTGCTCTTCGTGTTCGTCGTCGACCCGCTCTTTGGCCGGGCCGAGTTCGTGCGCCTTTTCGGTCCCCTCCATGCCGGCGAGACCGGATTCGTGGCGGCCGAACGTTTCCAGATGTTCCAGGTCCTGTGCGCCAGTCTGGCGGTGATCACGACCTTCGCGGACTGGCTCTACAGCGGCCGGCCCCTGGACAAACGGATGCTCGTGCTGCTGACCGCCCTGCTCGCGCTCGGCAGCCTCGGGCGGCTGTGGCTGGTGCCGAAGTGCCGCGACCTCAACATGGCGGCCTACCTGACTCCGAGCCGCCAGGTGCTCCGCCAACCCATCACCCCCCAGCAACAGCAGGCGGCCAACTCCCTCGCCGTGTGGGAAGGCGTCGGGATCGTGTTCAATGTCACCGCCCTGCTCGGCACCGGCATTTTCTTTTTCCAGGCCGCCGCCCCCACCCAGTCGGGCCCCCGTCTCTTTTCACGAAATCGGCTGAGGATTTGACAATCTGAATTGTGCCGGAACTGTTGCGCTCGCCTGAATAACCAAGGGAGTCACAGGGTATGACGTCGCACGAGCGAAGGTATGCATCGAACGGTTTCCGGAACAGCGGGGTGCCCAATCCTCCTCCCCCGGAAGAAACCATCCTGTCCGAGAAGTTCCAGGTCGAACGTAAGGTGTTCATCCTCAGCCTGAAGGAGAACCCCCGCGGCCGGTTCCTCCGGATTACTGAAGACGTCGGCGGACGTCGCGACCACGTGATCATCCCGGCCACCGGCCTGGAGGATTTACGTCGGATCCTCGACGAAATGATCTACGCCGATCGCGATACCCCGGCCAAGTTGACCGAAGAATAGCCGGACATCGAACGGGTTCGGGGCGGCGCTGGAAGTGAAGACCGCGTCGAAACGAGCCTTTGGCCGGGTCCAAGAGCCTGCCAATCAAGGCCAACCCGGCGCTCATCCCGCCAAGTGCCTCCTCGTTCTCAGCCCACGAACCGTCGGGCCGCAACTGTGGCGTTGTGGCCTCCGAACCCGAACGAATTGTTCAGGATCGCCTCCACCTTCATTTCTCGCGGCGTGTTCGGCACGTAGTCGAGATCGCAAGCCGGATCGGGCTTCTCGTAATTGATGGTCGGCGGCACAATGCCCGTTTCCAAGGCCTTGCAGCACAGCGCCATCTCAACGGCCCCAGCCGCGCCCAGCATGTGGCCGGTCGCCCCTTTGGTCGAACTCACCGCCAACTTGCGGGCGTGCTCCCCGAAGACCGCCTTGACCGCCTGGGTCTCGCAAACATCGCCCTGGGGCGTGGAGGTGCCATGGGCGTTGATGTAGGAAATCTCCTGGGGATTCAAACCACCCGCGCGCAACGCCATGCGCATGCAGCGGGCCGCCCCTTCCCCTTCCGGCGACGGCGCCGTGAGATGATGGGCATCCGCGGTTGTCCCGTAGCCCACCACTTCCGCAAGGATCCGAGCCCCACGCCGCCGGGCGTGCTCAAGCTCCTCAAGCACCAGAACGCCGGCACCCTCACCCATGACGAAGCCATCACGGTCCGCGTCGAAGGGACGGGACGCGTGCAGGGGATCATCGTTGCGCGTGCTCAACGCCTTCATGGCACAGAACCCGGAGATCCCAAGCGGCACAATCGTGGCTTCGGCACCGCCGGCAAAAATGGCATCCGCATCCCCCATCTTGATCGTGCGCCAGGCTTCGCCCAAAGCGTGGGTCGAAGTCGCGCACGCCGAGCAGGTCGCCACACTCGGCCCCCGCAGATTGTGGTAAATGGAGAACATGCCGGTTCCCATGTTCAGAATCAGCATCGGGATCATGAACGGCGAAACCCGACCCGGGCCCTTCGCCAACAGGATCTTGTGCTGATCCCCCGTGGTCTCCAGGCCGCCGATGCCGGACCCGATAAAGGTCCCGATCCGGTCCCGGTCGCACCGGTCCAGATCCAGACCCGAATCCTTGAGCGCCTGCCATCCGGCATGGACGGCGTAATGCACGAACCGATCGGTCCGGCGCAGTTCCTTGGGCGTCGGAAAGGCCGGGGTCGGATCAAAATCGCGCACTTCGCCCGCGATCCGGCAATCGTAGCCGGTCGTGTCGAACCGCGTGATCGGGCCGATCCCGCATTGGCCGCCCAGGATGTTGTTCCAGAAGGTCGTCATGTCGTTCCCCAGGGGGCTCACCACCCCCAGGCCGGTCACGACGACACGTCGATCGGTCCAGTTTCCGCTCATGCAATGTAAAAACGGGGCAGCCACGGCCTTCGGCCGTTCCGACTGCCCCGTAAAGGAAGGTGCAACTCGAGTCGCGCGTTACGCCGTCGCTGACGTCACTTCTGACGATCCTCGACGTACTTGATAACGTCCGCCACGCTTTGGAGCTTCTCGGCCTCCTCGTCGGGGATTTCCTGGCCGAATTCCTCCTCGAGGGCCATCACGAGTTCGACGGTGTCGAGGGAGTCCGCGCCAAGATCTTCGATGAACTTGGCCTCAGGGGTCACTTGGTCTTCCTTCACGCCGAGCTGGTCGACGATGATCTTTTTGACCCGCAGTTCGATGGATGTGTTTTGGTCCGCCATTGGAGCCGTGTTGTTGTTAGCGCGTGTCTGTTAGGTGTCGGTGCAGGGTTGGTCAAGCCCCGAAATCCGGGCCCGGACCCCGACCGCAAATCGTTACATCACCATTCCGCCGTCCACGACCAGCACCTGACCGGTCACATAACGGCCTCCGGAGCCCGCCAGGTACAAGGCCGCCTGGGCAATATCCTCCGCGTCCCCGAGGGCATTCAACGGAATCTTCTTCAGCAGTTCCACCCGCATTTCCTCCCCCAGAACCGCCGTCATGTCCGTCGCGATGAACCCCGGGGCGATCGCATTGCAGGTAATCCCGCGCGACGCCAGCTCCCGGGCCACCGACTTCGTAAATCCAATCAACCCCGCCTTGCTCGCCGCATAATTGCACTGGCCCGCGTTGCCGATCAGTCCGATCACCGACGCCACGTTGATGATCCGACCCGACCGCTGCTTGATCAGCGCCCGCGAAAAAGCCCGGGTCATGTGAAACGCACCCCGCAGGTTCGTGTTCATGACCGTGTCCCAGTCGGACTCGCTCATCCGCATCAGGAGCCCGTCGCGGGTCACACCGGCATTGTTCACCAGAATGTCCACCCGGCCGGTCTCACCCAAAATCGACTCCACGGCCGCCGTCACCGCCGCCCCGTCCGCCACGTCCACGGCAAACGACCAACTCCGCCGACCAAGTGCGCGCACCTCCGCCGCCACCTTCTCCGCATTCTCCGCCGTGCGCGAAACGCAGACCACATCCGCCCCTTCCGACGCAAACCGCAGCGCAATGCCCCGGCCGATGCCGCGCCCGGCACCCGTCACCACCGCGATCTTGTCGGTCAACAAACTCATCGTGCCCCGGAGAGTGGCAGCACCCGACGCCCCCCTGTCAATCCGTCGTACGCGGACACCTGCCCCCAAAAAAGGGCGACTTCGACCCCTTATTTCCGGTGCCGGAGCCCTGTTCCCCCTGATTTCCGCACCGCGCATGGGAACCCAACCCCCACCGTTCCGCTTCGACCGAGCCATTTCCCAGGACTCCTCCTCGGGCACGGGGCCCCGCACCAAAGTGCAACCGGATTCCCTGCGTCGAGAGGGACAGGCCTCCTAAACGTCGCGGATGCGAACTGCGGGACAGGTCTTTAGGAGCCCCCTCAAGAACCGTATAGGGGGACAGGCTTCTGGCGTGGGTACAGCAGCCCCCAAACGCGAGCACGGCGTCCAAGATCCGCACGCGTCTAGGGGGACAGGTCTTCTGCCGGGAGCCCCCTTTGGCTGCGCCTTTACGGCTCGCGCGAATCTGTGCCCTGAATCATCTTCCGGCCCGACCCCGCCTTCCCCGTGAATTCCTTCCCAACCCCTTTGATCCCTTCCGCCAGCCCTCCCGCTCGCAAGGTGAAAGCGCCCTCATGCAACCCCAGGGCCGTCCGGATTTTTCCCGCGATGATCCTCTTCGCCGGACTTCTCCTGGGTCCGGGCCCCGGCCCCAGACTGCTTTGCCTCTCGACTGCGACCGCGGCCGCGGCTGAAACCCCGGCTCCGAAGTCCACCGTCGCCGTCCCCACCCGTGACGGCACCCCGCTCGCCACCGACCTTTTCCTGCCGCCCGGCGAAGGTCCCTTTCCAGCCATCCTCCTGCGAACCCCGTACAACAAGGACGGGACGGCCAACTTCGGTCGGGACGGGATCCAGCGCGGTTACGCGGTGGTGATCCAGGATACCCGGGGGCGATACGCCTCGACCGGTGACAATCTTCCCTTCCACCAGGATGGCCCCGATGGCGAGGACACCGTCCGTTGGATCGCGAAGCAGCCCTGGTTCAACGGGCGTCTTGCCACGTGGGGTGGTTCGGCCGGCGCGATCACCCAGTTCCAGCTCGCCCTCACCGGCGCGCGCCCCCTCGACGCCCAGTTCCTGATCGTTGGCGCCCCCAACCTCTACGACGTGGTCTACACCGGCGGCATCTTCCGGAAATCGCTGATTGAGGACTGGATCCGGATCACCCGGTTCGCGACGAACGCGCTTTCGATCTGGGAGAACCACCCCACCTACGATGCCTACTGGCGGGCCCGGGACGCCTCGCGCCATTACCCACGAATCAACGCGCCCTCGGTCCACATCGGTGGTTGGTGGGACATCTTCGCCCAACCCACGATTGATGCCTTCAACGGTTATCAGACCGCCGCCGGACGCCAGGCCCGGGGCCGGCAGAAACTCGTCATGGGCCCGTGGTCGCATGGGGTTCTGGCTGAAAAGGCGGGCGAACTGACCTTCCCCGGCGCCAAGAACCCGCCCGGGGACACCGAAAGCTCCTGGCGCTGGTTCGATCGTTGGCTCAAGGACGTCGACAACGGGGCCGACCGGGATCCCGCCGTGCGGTATTACGTGGTGGGCGATGTCTCGGATCCCAAGGCCCCCGGCAATGCCTGGCGCACCGCCGATCAATGGCCCCCGTTCGACGTGGCTCCGACCGCCTATTACCTGCACGCGGACCGTACTCTCTCGCCCCAGCCTCCCGCCGGAAGGGAGACGACCCCGCTCAGCTACACCTACGACCCGGCCCATCCCGTTCCCACGGTGGGCGGCATCCAGTTGACGCTGCCCGCCGGTCCCATGGACCAGCAGAAGATTGAATCGCGGGAGGACGTGCTGGTCTTCAGCACCGAAACCCTAAACGCCCCTGTTGAAGTCACCGGCCGCGTCCGTGCCCGGGTCTGGATCTCGAGCGACGCGTCGGACACGGATTTCTTCGTCCGATTGTGCGATGTCTACCCGGACGGCCGGTCGTTCAATCTCTGCGAAGGCATGCTTCGCACACGATTCCGCAAGGGCCTCAGCCGCGAGCGCCTGCTCCGCGCCGGGGAGGTTGTGCCGCTCGACATCGATCTCTGGTCGACCAGCGTCGTTTTCAATCGCGGCCACCGCATCCGGGTCCATGTCACGTCCAGCAGCTTCCCAGGGTTCGACCCCAACCCGAACACCGGCGCCCCGTTCCGGTCGTCCCCGGAAACCCGCACGGCGCGCAACAGGATCCACCTGGACGCCCGGCATCCGTCGCACCTCGAATTGCCCATCATCCCGGCCGCAGCGATCGCGGCTCAGTAGAAAAGGAGTAGCCCTGACCGATCGGGGGGGGGAGCAGAAGCCTGGTCTTGCACCTTGCCGGCAGCGGCTTGAAGCGTAGGGGCGAACTACCGCTCCTTGAGAAAATCCGGCAGGTACGATTCCTCGCCCGTGGAGGGCCCCGTGGTCGATTCCCGGGCCGCGCGTTCCTGTCGGCGCAGTTCGAGATAGGACCCGTGGGCCAGGCGATCCTCCCGGCCCGGCCCGGCCTCGACCAGAATGGCCGATACTTCCAGCACCCGGCGTTCCTTCACGTGCACCGCGTGACAACGCGTCTGGCACAGGCCACACCCGACACAACGGTCCGCCAGAACCACCGGCGCCAGAAACCCCGAGCCGTCCACGGGCAGGCCCTTTTCGTCGAGGATGGGATGAACCCGCTGAAACTCGATGGCGTCGTAGCCCGCAGCCCGGCACTCGTCGACGCACAACTGACACGCCTCGCGCCCGGCCAGGGGCAGGCAGGTGTCCAGCACGCGCGCCAATCCCATCCTCGCCACGCGCTTCTCCGGCATTGGCAGGGCGCGGATCGCGCCGGTGGGACAGACCTGACCGCAGTTGTTGCAGGAGGAGGCGCACCCCGCCCAATCCGCCACGACCCGGGGTGTCCACAAGCCCTCCAGCCCCTGCTCGAATCCCATGGGCTGGAGAACGTCGTTGGGACAGGCCTGGAAACATTCCCCGCAACGGATGCAGGCCTGAAGGAACTGCGGCTCCGGCAGGCTTCCGGGCGGACGCACCGGATGCGGATGCCGCGTCGCGCCCCACGCCTTGGCGGCCAGCACCGACCCGATCCCCGTCACCGAACCGATCAGAAACCCGCGTCGCGAAGGCTGCTTCTCCGGGGCGGAATCAGGGAGCTTCAGATTCCGGGAATCCCAGCGGTCGACGAACTTGATCGCGTGCACCGGACAGGCCCCGCCACAGGTCTGGCAAAGGGTGCAATCCGCTGTCCGCGTCGTGAAGTCGGGCCGGATGGCGTCGAACGGGCAGACTTCGACGCAGCGATTGCAGGAGATGCAGGAGGTCTCGACCTTGCGTTCGCTGACCCGGAACAGGTTGCCGAGGGAAAAGATCGCCCCGCTGGGGCAGACGTACTGGCACCAGAACCGTCGCCGGAACAGACCGAGCCCGAGAATTCCCAGGAACAGGAGCACGGACACGACGTGGCCCGCATTGAAACCAGTGTTCTGGTACCAGCCCCGGCCGAGTCCCAGCTGGATCGGCTTCACGAGAAACAGAAAAGCCCGGGTGACCACCGGGATCGCCGCCACGAACCCGCTCACCAGCACCCCGCCGAGCGCGGCGACAAGAACCCCTGCCAGCAGGTAGTACTTGAGGTGCATCCACGGACCGCGCCGATCGTCCGGCAGCCGCCAGCGGGTCACCCGGCGACCCACCAACGCATCAAACAGGTCGATCACCGTGCCCAACGGACAGAGATAACCGCAGAACCCCCGAGGGATAAGCAGGCACACGACCAGAATCATCGCCGCCGAGGCCAGGGACCAAACCCAGCTGCGCGAAGCGATCGCGGTGGAGAGACTGACCAGTGGATCGAGAATGAGAAAAAACTCCGCCGCCACCTGTTCCTTCGCCTCCCGATGACGCGCGTAGTCGGTGCCGCCATAGGGCCAGCAAACCCACACGAACAACCCCACGAATCCTGCGAACGCCACCGCCTGGACCACCCGCCGCCATGGCGAAGTCAGCCAGGTGTCCCCGATGGCCGCCAACACCCGCCGGATCCAACCCTTCCGCCCCGTGTCCCGATCCGACCTCAACATTCCCCAGGGCCCTGAAAGGCCCGGTCCCTTCGTCCCGCGGCCGCGGTTCCTGCGAAAGAAGGGGAGGAAATGGTCGAGTCTCACGGGTTCGACGCCTGGGATTCCTGGCCTTTCGCCAGTGCTTTCAGGGTGGCGTTCAAAATCGCCTCCGACGTGATGGTCGCCCCGCTGGTGGCGTCGACGCCCTTCGCCCCCTGCCGGGCCACGATCTGGCGGCAGGTGTCGGGAATGGAGGAGTAGAACTGCTTCTCGGTGTGCCGTGTCACCCGCACCCCCGTGATCCGATGAGCCGCCAAGGAAACCTCCACCGCCACCTGCCCCGAGTACCCCAGACTGCTCTCGCGGTAGATCCCGTCCGGAATGCGTCGGAGGTCGAGGGCATCCACGAGACGAATGGCCTCCAGGCTCGCCTGGGCGCGTTCCTTGGACTGCTTCAGATCCCGACCGCCCGAGGTGGCTGCCATCACCTTGCCGTAATGCTCCAACGCCTCGCGCGTCCGCCCCGCCGCGCGGCAGATGTCGCCGGCCGCAAGATGCCCGACGTCCGGGGTGTCCTCGGCCCGCTTTCGCGCCATGGCCAGGGCCTTTTCCGTCTCCCCCATCTCGCTCCACAAACGGGCGACGGCACAGTGCCGGGTCGAATCGTCCGGATACTCTTCCAGGATCTCCACCGCCATCGCCTTGGAGCCGAGTTTGAAATAGCAGTGCGCCAGGTCGATGCGGTCGGAGGCCCCCGCCTTCTCCCACCAGAACGCCGCCCGGGCCCAATCCTCGTGCAGGCTGTGATACATGCGGCCCAGCGCCTCCATGGTCCGGCGCACCACCACCGGGTTCTTCTGATTCACGACCAGCAGATGATGGAGAAACCGGACGCCTTCCTTCCAGCGTCCCTCGTTCTCGTTGATCGAAGTCCAGATGAACTGGCCCACGTTCTTCGAAGGATCCCAGGGGCCCCCCGGATTCTCGGGCCACGAGAGATCCAGCGTCTTGGGAAAATTAAGAGGCGTGCCCTTGAACCACTCCGGCGGCGTCGAGCCCACCGAGCGGATCAAGGCCTGGACCTCGGCTTTCGACCGCTCCGCCGCCGACGCCTGCGGCAACCAGGAACCCAACGTCAGTCCCAGCAGGAGTCCCCCCAGAACAAATCGTGGCAGATTCATGCGGCCTCCGGAAAATGGGGGGTGCGGAGAATCTCCCCGCTCTTCAACACCAGCAGGACATCCACCCCCGACCGCGTCACCGCCAGTTCGAGTCCACGCCCGGGGCCCAGCACGAAAATCGCCGTCGACAAGGCATCCGCCTCCAGACCCGTCGGCGCCAGGACACTCACGCTGGCCAGCCGTTCCGGCGAACGGCCCGTCGCGGGATCGACCAGATGATGCCGGCTGAAATCCTCGGAGAACCGGGTCGCGTAATCGCCGGAGGTCGCGAGAAACCGGTCCGCCAAGGGCAGCTCGGCGACCTGCGCCCCGGGTTGTCTCGGATGCTGGATCCCGATCCGCCATGGATTGCCGGAGGCCCCCGCTCCCAGCCCGCCCAATTCCCCCGCGTTCACCAGCGCCCGTCGAATGCCGTGCTCGCGTAAAATCGCCATCACGCGGTCCGCGGCGTAACCCTGGGCGATACCGTTCAGGGTCACCGACTGACCGGAGCCAAGCCGGAGATCATCGGGGCCGATGCGGATCCGACGCCAGTCCACCTTCCGGATCGCCTCCGCCAGTTCGCCGGGCCCGGGTGGTACCCCACGGGCGTGCAATTCCCACAGGGGCTGGACAGTGGGATCGAACGCCCCTCCGGTGCGCCGGGCCCAGTCCCGGGCCTCGCGCAGAACCGTGACCAGCGACTCGTCCGGCTGAGCCATCCAGCCATCGCGATTCAACCGGCACAACGCGCTGTCCGGACGGTAAAGGCTCAGCGCATTCTCCAGCGACTCGAGTCCGCGAAAGGCCGCCGCCACCGCCCGTTCCGCCACCGACCGGTCTTCGTGAAACACCGTGATCGAGGCTTCCGCGCCTAGTGCCCGCGACCGCCCCTCCACCCGTTCCACACCTTGAAGGACAACCCGCGCCCCCAGGGCCAGGGCGCCCAATCCCAGGGAGGCTCCCAGAAATCGTCGACGATTCATGCCAGCACCTCCTCCGCCTTCACGACCTCTTCGTCATAGCTGGGGACCACGCGTTTGCCCGGGGGGACGATCAGGAAATCCGCCTCGTTCCAGTCCCCGTCCAGCCAGCGACGGAGCAATCCGAGGTCGCCGGAAATCTCCTCGAACCGCCAGCCGCGCCGGTCGCAGATGCTCTGCACTTTCTCCTGAAGCCGGAGGGGCCGGGTGAAGTCGTACTCGATCAGGGCCCCGGTCTGGTAGTGGTCCGACCAGGTGTCGAGCTGGCTCATCAGGTAGCGGGCCTTCTCCTCGCCGTACCGGGCCACCCATTTTTCGAACTGATCCGACGCGCTGTGCGACATGCCCGCCGGTGTCGCGAGATACAACGTCTCCCCGGGCTGGGTCTTTTCCCCTCGCTTGCGCAGGCATTCGAGCCAGCCCGAGGTGTAGAAATAGGTGCCCGGCCGGTCCTGGGCCAATTGCGCCTGCCGCTCCCGGGATCCCAGGAACAGGGCGATGCAATCGTGCGCGCGCGGAATGACCAGCGGGGTGTGCCTCGCCTGCAATCCGGCGATCAGATGGCCGCACAGCGCGTACCCCAGCAGAATCGCCTCATACCGCCCCTCCGGCACGGCATCGATGCGCTCCTGGATCTTGCCCACCCCGCTCCGCGGAAAGTCGTGCAACCCCTGCGTCACGAATTCGAGGTCCAGCAGGTTCGAACAGGACGCGGCGCAATGGCAGATCTCGCGGAAGGCGATCTCGCACGCGATGACTTTGAAAAGTCGGGAACTCATGGAAATCCGGGGTTGCTCCGTCAGCCGGCGCGTGGATTTCGCACGGTTTTCATGCGGAAATCGCCAGGTTCCCGGGCGGGTTCATGGCTCGACCCTCACCCGCCCGCGCGGCGCACGGACAATCCGCCCGATCACCGCGGCGCACAGGGTCCGTTGCTTGCGCAACAGGTCACGGAGCGCATCCCAACGTTTTTCCGGAACGCACATCAGCAATCCACCGCTGGTCTGCGCATCCGCCGCGATCAGGCGCCGGGCCTGCTCCACGCCCTCGTCGAAATCGGTCCATTCGAGGGCGGCCTCCAGATTGCGCTTGGTCCCGCCCGGCACGCAGTCCTTTGCAATCAACGCCTCCACCCCCGGGAGAATTGGCAGCGCCGACGCCGTGACCACCGCGCCCACACCGCTCGCCCGGCACATCGAACCCAGATGCCCCAACAATCCGAACCCGGTGATGTCCGTCGCGGCCTTCACCCAGCCAAGTTCCGCGACGTCGGCACCGACCGCATTGAGGCGGGTCATGCTGGCGATGGCCGCCTTGGCGGAAGCCGCCGGGGCGAGGTCGCGCTTGATGGCGGTGGTGACGATCCCGGTGCCCAGGGGTTTGGTCAGGACCAGCAAATCGCCCGGTCGCGCCCCGGCATTGGTGAGCACGCGTTTCGGATCCACCAACCCCGTGACGCTCATGCCGTAGATCGGCTGCGGATTCCGGATGGTGTGGCCGCCGACGATCACGCACTTCGCTTCGCGCGCCTTGGCCGCCCCGCCCTTCAGGATCGCCGCCACCACTTCCGGTGGCACCTCGTCGTCCGGCATGCCCACCACGTTCATCGCCGTGATCGGACGCCCCCCCATCGCGTACACGTCGGAAATCGCGTTGGCCGCCGCGATCTGCCCGTACAACCCGGGGTCGTCGACGATCGGGGGAAAGAAATCGACGGTCTGAACCAGGGCACGCCGCGCATCGAGTCGGAAAATCCCGGCGTCGTCCCCGGTCTCCGCCCCCACCAGCAGACGCTTGTCCCGGCCCAGATTGAGTTTCCCGAGCAGCTTGCGCAGCGCCGGTTGGGCAAGTTTCGCGGCACACCCGGCGCAGGAGGAGAGGGACGTCAGCTTCAGGGTGGGATGGGCAGGCATGGGGCGCGGGATGGTTTGCGATTGGGCGGAACCCGGGGCGTGGAAGTTGGCGACTTCCCGAGCCTAATCCGCCGAGCGCCGTCCGCCACCGCCAAATTCACCCAGCCTTCAAACCCCCAGCGTCTTGAGGAATTCCCGGTTCCGCCGCGCACTCTCCTTCGGCGCCCCCATGCCCGGCAGGACATCCTGCTCCACCAGCGCCCAGCCGCGGTAGGCACGTCGACGAAACCAATCGAGCACGGACCGGAAATCGACGCAGCCCTTGCCCAGTTCGCAGAAGACACCACGGCGCACGGCCTGGAAATAGTCCGCGCCCTCGGCCCGCGCCATGGCGGCCACCGTCGGTTCGCAATCCTTGAGGTGCAGGTACCAGATGCGATCCGCGAACCGCTCCAGCGACTCGTTCACGATGCGGCCGTCGCTCGCGCCGGAGCCATAGACCAGATGGCCGGTGTCGAAGACCAATCCGAGCAGTCCGGGATCGGTGCGATCCAGGAGCTCGGCGATTTCGTCCGGGGTTTCCACGTAACCGGCGCAGTGATGATGGAACACCGTGCGCAGCCCCGCTTCCCGCTTCACGGCGGCCGCGACGCGGTTGGCGCCCTGGGCGAAGACACCCCACTGGGCCCCCGTGAGGCCCTGGCCGGGTGCGATCCGACCGGCGTGCTGGGTTCGCACCGGTTCGCTGCCGTTCTCGTCCGCCAGGACCAGGAAGGGCGCGGTGTCGGTGCCGCTCTGTTGATGCACGGCGGCCAGCAGGTTCGCCACCTTCAGCACCCGCGCCTCGCCGGGTTCGTGCGCGGCAGCGTCCTTCAGGGCCACAGGAACAAAGGCGCCCAGCAGCGTGAGACCGCGTTTTCGCATTTCGGCCGTGAGCGCCGCCGGATCGGTGGGCATGTAGCCCCAGTCCCCGAGTTCGGTGCCCACGTACCCGGTGCCCGCGAGTTCGTCCAGCATCTGGGCGTACCCGATGGCTTTGCCTTCCATGCCCTCGAACTCGAGGGAGCCCCAGGAACAGGGCGCGTTGCCGATTCGAATCGTGTTCATCGCGGAAATCAGAGGTAGAGCCGCTCCTTCGCCCGACCCGCCGCCCACTTCTCGCGGGCCTTCTGCACGTCCGGCATGGTGCTCACCTCGGCCGGCGGCACGTCCCACCACGACTCGTACCCGCCCACGCCAACGTAACGGTCGTTGCGGATGTAGATCACCGTGGTGCGCGGCGCCACCCGGGCGGCCTCGATCGCCGCCGTGAAATCGCCGTAGGTGCGGCACTCGATCACGTGCGCCCCGAGCCCGCGCGCGTTCATGGCCAGATCCACCGGCAATTCCTCCACCGCCGTTCCCGCGTCGTCGCCCGGAAGTTTTCCGTCCTTCGGATACACGTAGCGCGTTCCGAATCCCTGCTGACCGAGGGAGCGGGAGAGTCCGCCGATGCTATTGAAGCCGCTGTTGTCCATCAGGACGATGGTGAGTTTGAGGCCCTCCTGGATGGAGGTGATGATCTCGTTCCCCAGCATCAGGTAGCTGCCGTCGCCGACCATCACGTAGACCTCGCGATTCGGGTCGGCCATCTTGATGCCCAGTCCGCCGGCGATCTCGTAGCCCATGCAGCTGTAGCCGTATTCGAGATGGAAATTCTTCGGGTGCCGGGTGCGCCAGAGCTTGTGCAGATCCCCGGGCATGCTGCCGGCCGCATTGATCATCACGGCATCCGGCGAACTGAGTTCGTTCACCGCCCCAATCAACTCGCCCTGGCTCGGCAGGGGCGTGTGGCGGATCCCGTAAATGCGGTCCACCTCGGCCTCCCACTCGCAGTGCAGGATCTCGCATTCCTGCCGGTACCCGGCCGGAACCTGCCAGCCGGCCAGCAGGGGTTGGAGTTCCTCGAAGCTCGCGCGCGCATCCCCCACCACCGGCAGGGCCAGATGCTTGAAGGCGTCGAACTCGGCGACGTTCAGGTTGATGAACCGGACGTTCTCCGACTGAAACGCCGTCTTGCTGGCGGTGGTGAAATCGCTGTAGCGCGTGCCCACCCCGATCACCAGGTCCGCGCCGCGCGCCGCGAGGTTCGCCGCCCGCGTTCCCGTGACGCCGATGGCCCCGAGGTTCAGCGGATGATCGAAGCGGAGACTGCCCTTGCCCGCCATGGTCTCGCCCACCGGAATCCCGGTGGCATCGACGAACGCCTTCAGGGTTTCCGTCGCCCCGCTGTAAATCACGCCACCCCCGGCGACGATCAACGGCCGCTTCGCCTCCCGGATCCAGGCCGCCGCGCGTTCGATGGCCGAGCGGTCCGCCCGGTTCCGGGCCACGGTCCACACGCGTTCGCGGAAGAACTCGACCGGATAATCGTAGGCTTCGGTCTGCGAATCCTCGGGCAACGCCAGGGTCACCGCTCCGGTTTCCACCGGACTGGTGAGCACGCGCATGACCTCCGGCAGGCAGGTGAGCAACTGGTCGGGTCGGTACAACCGGTCCCAGTACCGGCTCACCGGCTTGAAGCAGTCGTTCACCGACACGTCCTGGGAATGCTCCGATTCGAGCTGTTGCAGGACGGGCGCCACGTTGCGGCGCGCGAAGATGTCGCCGGCCAGCAGCAGGACCGGCAGCCGGTTGATGGTGGCCACCGCGGCGCCGGTGATCATGTTCGTCGCCCCTGGACCGATGGAGGAGGCGCAGACCATGGCCTGCATCCGGTTCTTCATCTTCGCGAAGGCCACCGCGCTGTGCACCATGGCCTGCTCGTTGCGGCTCTGGTAGTAGCGCAAAGCGGGGTATTGCTGCAGCGCCTGCCCGACACCGCTCACGATGCCATGGCCGAAAATGCCGAAGCAGCCGGCGAAAAAGGGCTGCCGCACACCGTCGCGCTCCACCAGCTGGCAGGTGAGGAACTTCACCAGCGCCTGCGCCATCGTCAGTCGTTCGGTTTGGGGAGTCGTCATAGGATGGGAAACGTTTTGCTGCCTGAACCGGATTGGAAACTGGATCGGGGCGAATTCCCGGATCGATTCGGGGTCACTCGAAACCGCCGCGACCCGACACGAAGGCATTCACCTCGTCGAAGGTGGGCATGAAATTCGCGCACCCGTGCTTGGTGACCACGATGGCTCCGCAGGCGTTGCCCAGCCGGGCCGACTTCCGCCAGCCCCACCCGTGCAGGTGGCCGTACAGAAACCCCGCCGCAAAGGCATCGCCCGCGCCGAGAATGTTCGCGATCTCCACCGGATAACCGGGCGCCTCGATCACCTCCGCCGTGCCGTCCGCGCGACGCACATGGACCCGCGCCCCGTGCTGGCCCCGCTTCTGCACCAGCGCCTTCGGCCCCATCGCCAGCATGGCCCGGATGCCATCGTCCACATTGCCCTGGACCTTGGTGTCCGACACCGACCGCGTGGCTTCGACCTGCGAGGTGTCCTTCAGCAGCGCCGCGTTGATTTCGTCCTCGGTCCCGAGCACGACGTCCACGAGACGCATCGCCGACCGGATCGCCACGCCGAAAGCCCGCGCGTCATGCCATTGGTCCGGACGGAAATCGATGTCCAGCACCACCTCCACCCCCGCCTGCCGCGCCATCTCCGCCGCGAACAAGGTCGCGCTCCGACTCGGTTCCTTGCTCAGGTTGGTTCCGGCGAATTGGAACACCCGCGCCTGGGTCACCGGGGTCGCCAGAACGTCATCAATCTCCAGCCCGATGTCCGCGCAGTTCTCCCGGTAGAACACCAAAGGGAAGCGGTCCGGCGGTTCGATGCCCAGGACGACAGCGCTGCTTCGCCGACCCGGTTTGCGTGGAATGAACCGGGTTTCCACACCTTCCTTGTTGAGGAAGTTGAGAATGAAATCGCCCACCGGATCCTGTCCCAACCCGGTCAGCAGCGCCGTCTTCAAACCCAGGCGGCGTCCGCCGACGCTGATGTTCGTGGGTGATCCCCCGACGTAGGCCGCGAAGCTCTTGATATCGACGAACGGGGCTCCGACGTCGTTGCTGTACAGATCGATCGACGAACGCCCCATGTGGACCGTGTCGTAGAGCGGCGCGGAAGCGGAATTCATGCGAGTGCGGGATGCGGAATGCCTCCGGGTTTAGCAAGCCCTCCGCCCCGCCCGCGAGCCCGAAGTCGCCGAAGCAGCTCAGTACAACGGCAGGCGTGAATCCGCTCCGCGGTAGGAATGCTTCACCCAGGTGAACTTCGGATCGTCCTGGTTCGCCAGGCTCTGCGCGCTGCCGGCCAGCACGTTGAGGTAATAGGTCGTGTAACCCGGCGCGCTGACCACCGGATGGTAACCCTCCGGCACCAGGACCGCCGTGCCGTCCTCGGCCCGGATCAGGGCATCGATCGGTTTCCCGGCCTGGTGCAGCGGGGAATGCTCGTCCGTGTACACCCGCTGGTACGCGTACCCTTCCGGACGATCAATCCGGTAGTAATAGACCTCCTCGAGATCCGCCTCGATCAGTTGTCCATCTGCGCCCACCAAATGCCGGTCGTGCTTGTGCGGCGGGTAGCTGCTCCAGTTGCCGGAGGGCGTGTACACCTCGACCAGCACCAACCGGTGCACCGGCGAACCGGGCGGGAGCAGATCGTTGATCTGACGACTGACGTTGTCGCCGCCCCGGATCGACCGCTTCACCTGCGCCGGGCGAATGAGCCAGGGTTCGTGGTCCTGCTCCGTGGGCACCCACGTTGCCGCGAACTCGCCCGGTTCCTCGGCGGTGACGGTGAATTCGGTTCGACGCGGCAGATACAGGGCATGCGCCGCGTCCTTGAAGACGTCGGCCCGCCCCCCCACGCCTTCCCAATTTCCCCGGTTTGACCGGATGGCGTAGCGCCCGGTCAGGTTCACCAGGGCCAGTTCGTTTTCGCCCGTCGCGAAACTCCAGCCCTGCCCGGACGCCAGACGCCGGACCTGGAACGAGATGAAGTCCCAACCCGCGCGTGCCGGCGTGATGTCCAGCAGCAGACTCGGATCCCCGGACCGCGGCTGGGGACGGACCAACAGGTTCTCGGCGTTGTACTTCATGGGCTCGCGCTTGGAGTGGCTTGGGAAGGGAGTGGGGGAAACTCGATTCGGAGCCGGTTCAGGCGTCGGGCCAGAAGCGTTCGGTGACGATCTTGGATTCCGTGAAGAACTGGATGACCGCCTTGCCCTGGGCCTTGATGTCCGAGTACAGCGACGCCTTCATGCCGCCGAATGGCAGGTAGGCCACCGGGGCCGGGATGCCGACGTTCACGCCGATCATGCCGCAGTCGGCTTCCAGCTTGAACCGCCGCGCCCAGTACCCGCTTTGGGTGTAGATCGAGGCGCCATTGCCGTACTCGCCCCCGTTGACGATGCGCAGCGCCTCCTCGAACGAACCCGCCCGCAGCAGCACCACGACCGGACCAAAGATCTCCGTCCGATGAATGGCGGACCCGGGCTGAACTTCGCCAAAGACCGTGGGCCCGATGAAATGACCGCGCTCCCCGCCTGCAGGAGCGGCACCCCGGCCGTCCACCAGCAGCTTCGCCCCTTCCGAAACCCCGGTGGCGATCATGCCGTGGATGAACTCCCTGGCTTTCGCGGAGATGACCGGACCGAGCACCATGGGTTCCGAGGCGACCTTGGGATCCAGCGGATCCGCGAGCACGACCTTGGCGCAGGCCGACACCAGCTGTTCCTGCATCGCGCGATACGTTTCGTGGCCCACCGCCACGATCGCCGACGCCGCCATGCAGCGTTGCCCGGCGCAGCCGAAGCACGAGGAGATCATGTTCCGGACCGCTTCATCGATCCGGGCGTCCGGCATCACCACCAGATGGTTCTTCGCGCCGCCCATGGCCTGGAACCGCTTGCCGTTCCGCACGCAACGTTCCGCCACGGCCCGGGCCGTCCGGCTTGAACCCACCACCGAGACCCCCTTCACCGCTGGGTGATCCGTGAAGGCCTCCACCACCGTGCGGTCGCCGTGCACCAGATTGAACACGCCGGCGGGAAAACCGGCCTCGTGCATGAAACCCGTGATCCGCTGCATGGTCAGCGGCACCTGTTCCGAGGGTTTGAGCACGAAGGTGTTTCCGGAAGCGATCGCGTAGGGCAGGAACCAGAACGGCACCATGCCTGGAAAATTGAACGGGGCCGCCATGGCGAACACCCCGAGCGGCACGCGCAGCACCTCGCCGTCGATCCCCTCGGAGGCTCCGGTCAGCTTGTCCCCCTGTTGCAGCACGGGCATCCCGCAGGCCACTTCGCAGTTCTCGATCAACCTCTTCATCTCCGCCCGGGCGTCCGGCAGGGACTTCCCGTTCTCCTGGGCAATGGACCGTGCCAGCGCCTCCTCCTCGGCCCGCAGCCGCTCAAGCAACCGGAACAGCGGTTCCACCCGGCGCGAGGCGGAGGCCCGACTCCAGTCCGGAAAGGCCGCCGACGCCGCCTCGATGGCCCGGTTCGCCTCGGCCGTGGTCGAGAGCGGCACCTGGGCGAGGATGGCTCCGTTGCTGGGGTTCTCGACCGGCAGGACGCCGGTCCGCTCGGCTTCGACCCAGCGACCCGACACGTAATTCTTCAGCACTTCGGAGTCCACGTTCAGTTCCTCAAGTTATTGGGTTTCCCGGGTTGCGACCGCCACCACCGGCCCGCCCTCAAGCCTGAGGGGCCAGGGACTGGGGTTGGCAGGAGACGCCGCCCGCCGGGTCCGATGCCCTTGGACCGGGCCGATCGATTCACCCGCCAGCGGGTGCAAAAGGCCGGATCGAAGGAGTCGTAAACCGGATGCCCCGCAGGCTAGGCCGCGCCCACACCCCGTGAAAAGCGGGAACCCCAACTCCGGACCAGGTCTTAAATGAAGATCCTGAACGTCTTTGGCCCTTCATCGGCGGCAGGCGAAAAACCCAACCTCTGAGGCGAATACCTGGTTCAGGCACCCACCGGCACGATGCGCCCAGCCTTCATCTCGATCGTGCGCCCGGCAAATTCCCTGGCCGCATTGCCATGGGTGACGACAACCACGGTTCCTCCGGCACGGTGAAAATCGCGAAGATGGCCGAAAACCTCCTGTTCGTTCACAGGGTCAAGGTTCCCGGTGGGTTCATCCGCGAGAAGCAATCGAGGCTGGTTGAGCAAAGCACGGGCGATGGCGGTGCGCTGCCGTTCGCCGGTGCTCAGGTCAGCAGGGCGATGCCGAAGCCGGGGAGTGAGTCCGAGTCGGTCGAGCAGAGCGGTGGCTCGTTCGGCAGCCAGTTTCGGGGCAAGACCGGCGGGCCGCGCCGCGAGGAGGACGTTCCCCAAAACATTGAGATAGGGAACCAGGTGGAACATCTGGAAGACGAAGCCGATGTTGCGGGCCCGGAACCGGGCGCGTTCCGCGGCGCCAAGCCCATAGATGGATTCGCCCCCGACGACAACGCTGCCGCCCGTCGGCCGCAACATGCCGCCGGCGCCGAGCAAGAGCGTGCTCTTGCCGCAGCCACTGGGTCCGCGCAGGGCAACAAATTCACCCTGCCGGATCTCAAGATGGATGCCGTCGAGGCTGTTCACCGGGCCCTGACGGGTCCGGTAAACCTTGGTGACATCGTGAAAGCGGATCATGGGGGTCACAGGTCATTCCTCCCTGAGAGTGACCGCGGGATCCTGGGTCACGGCGAGCACGGTGGGGATGAACATCGCGATCGCGGCGAACAGCGGCGCTCCAATCAATGCCCATCCAAGCAACGCCGGCTGGGCGGCGATGGATTTCGCAGTGACCTGGAAGATCTGGGGCCCAAACCGAAGGGCAAGAGCGGAACCCGCCCAATAGCCGGCGAACGCCCCCACCCATCCCAGCGCGGCGGCCTTGGCGAGGAACAAACCGGCGATCGGTCCTGAACCAAAACCAAGCGCGCGCAGCACCCCGATCTCAGCCCGGCGCTCCCTCACGTTCAACGCGGCAAGTGCCCCGACCCAAACGGCACAGACAATCAGCAGCACGGGCGTCACGAAGGCGGCGTATTGCTCGGTCATGCGCCGCTGCCGGGCCCGCGCATCAGCGAGGACCCGCATCTGCAAAACCTTCGCCTCAGGCAACGCCTTCTCCAGCTCGGCCCGGAGAATCGAAATCGGGTCCTTGTCCGCCGTGAGGCATAAACAGTCGATGGCCTTGATCTCATTGATGCGCCCCTCCAAGCCAAGCAGCTGCTGCGCATCCTTCAGCGCGACGAACACGCGCACGTCATCCTCCGTGCCGCTTTCCACCAGCGCCCGGGCCACGGTGAACCGGCGTCCCCCGAGCTCCACGATATCGCCCTGCTTGCGACCCAGCCGCTGGGCGACCTCGAACCCGAGGTGCGCGGTTCCCGGCTTGATTTCGAACCCCATCGGCCTTCCCTCCTGCGCAGCCGCGGTGACGGTCGGGGCAAGCCCGGTGAGGATCACCTCGCGGTCCCCGACCGGAAAACGCCTCTGCAAGGACGCCACCAAATGGTTGAAGGCGAAGAACGCGTTCGTGTAGGCGACGAACTTCTTCACGCTGTCCTCGGGCATGGTGAGCTCGGAAAAACCCTCCGACCAAAAGCGATCCATGTCGGTGGCCCGCGGAATGATCCGGAGATTGAACCCCATGTCGCGCGTGACCCGGACGGTCTCGCGCCGGGCGGCGTCGGCGGTGGTGACGTAGGCCACGGTGAGTCCGACGGCCACGGTCACGGCGAGGGCGCCGAGAAGGAAGTTCAGCTTCCGGTGCCACAGTTCCTGGACGACGAGTGCAAGCATGTCGGTCAGTCGTTGGATTTCGTGGAATCATCCCGCCGCCCCAGCGTCGGGGTTGTCAAATCAACTTCGGCCACGCGGCCGCCCTCCAACCGGAACCATCGGTCCCCCAGACGGCGGGCTTCGGCCTGACTGTGGGTGACGTGGAGGATGGTGACACCAGTCCGAAGCCGGATCGCGCGGAGCATCGCACACATCTCCTCGCGCGTGTCCTCGTCGAGCGCGCTGAGCGGCTCATCCAGACACAGCACCGTGGGATGACAGGCCAGGGCACGCCCGAGGGCGACGCGCTGGGCCTCGCCCCCGCTCAGCCCCTGGGGCCGTCGCGCGAGCAGGTGGGCAATCCCGAGCATCTCCGCCAGTTCCTCCACCCGCCGCCGGATGTCGCTCGCGGGAACATCCCGGATTTCGAGCGCGAACCCGAGATGCTCGGCGATGGTCATGGACGGAAACAACGCCCCGTCCTGGGGCACATAACCGATCCCGCGGGCGGCCGGCTTTAGCCCGGTCACCTCGCGTTCACCCAGCAGGATTCGACCGGCGCTGATCGACTTCAGTCCGCAAACCGCCTCCAGGAGCGTCGTCTTCCCGGACCCGGTCCGCCCCATGAGAATGCCATGGCACCCGGTCGGGACGGCGAACGAGATTCCCGCCAGGGCGAACTGGCCGGCGCGGAGCGAGAGTTGTTCGACGACGATCATGACAGCCCTCAGAGCGGCCGGTTCAGGGTCCGGTCGAGACCGAAGAGCCGGATGATCATCAGGACCGCCACGGCGGCGATGACCATGAGCAGGGAGACGGCCACCGCGGCTTCGATGTTGCCCACGCTCAGTTCGAGAAAGACCGAGGTCGACAACACCTCGGTGCGCAGCCGGGTGGCTCCCGAAAAGATCAGGATCGGACCGAACTCCCCCAGCGACCGCGCCCAGGCGAGCGTCAGGGCGGTGAGCAATCCGCGGCGGGCCTCGGGAAAGACGACGCGCCAGAAGGCCTGGCTGCGGCTGCAACCCAGGGTGAGCGCCACGTGCTCCTGCCGGGCCGGGATCTGGTCGAAGGTGGCCCGGAGCGTGCGAACGGCGAAGGCGCAGGCCACGCTGAACTGGGCGAGCACAATACTGGGCACCTCGTAGGTCACGGGGATGAATCGCTGGATCGCGCGACCCGGCGGGGTCTGGAACAGGATCAGCAAACTGAGCCCGATGACCAGCGGAGGCAGCACGATCGGGATGTCGAGAATGGCGTCCAGCAACGCCTTGCCGCGGAACGAGTGCCGGGAGAGCAGATAACCGATTGGCGTCGCGACCCAGACCGAAAGGATCGCGGTCAGACTGCAGGTGATCAGGCTGAGTCGGATGGCATAGCGGATCTCCCGGCTCTGAAGGGCCGACCACAGATGGCCAGGCGAGGTGAACGAGGCATCGGCCAGGAGCATGGCCAGCACGAGCACGAGATAAGTGCCTCCGAGAATCACGAATCCGGCGTAGAACGGCAGATCGGACCGTGCCCGGGGAACGGCCTGGATCACATCCTTGTCCGCGGCTTCCCCGCTCATGGCGTTTGGGCCGGGGGGACGAGCCATTGAAAGCCCGCGCTCTCGAAACGGCTCCGGGACTCCGACGTGACGAGCGCCGCCTGGAGCCGCTCCATCAGGAACCGGTGTCGCGAATTCTGCCGGACGGCGTAGGGCTGGATCGCCAGGGCGTCCGGTTCGGGAAGGGGCACCACCGCGAACTTGTCCCCGACCTGTGTGGTGTTCGCCTGATAGACCACCACGACGTCAAGCGACCCGCTGCGCATCTGGGCGACGAGCAGGTCGGCGGTCGGGGTCTGGACCCGCACGTTGGCCATGACGCGATCGAGCAGTCCCTGGGCGGACAGCAACCGCGCGGTGAGGGCCCCAAGCGCGCTTTGCTCGGCGTTGGCGACCCCCACGCGCAGACCGGGCTGGGCGAGATCGGCAAGGCTGCGCAGGTTCCTTGGATTGCCGGCCGGCACCAGCATCACCATGGCAGTGCGCGACACGTTCAGGGCGGAGGAAAAAAGGTTCGTGACCTGCCGCATGAACGAGACGTCGCAGGCGAAGTAGGCGTCGGGATGCTGTCCGGATTTCATCTGGGAAACCAGGATCCCGCAGCCGTTGTAAACCCGGGTGATCAGAGCCCCCTCGCGCTCCTCGAACCGTTTCAGGGTCGGCTCGATGGCCACACGGTTCACGCCCCCGCTGAACAGAACGACCTCGGGAACCTCGGCCCAGGCATCGCCCTCAACCGTCCGGTAGCCGCGGCTGGAGAACTCCTTCAATCCGCGTTCAGGCGCCCCGAGATAGCGCGCGAACCGAAGGGCCGCCGTGGGTTGCCGGCTCGATTTCAGCACCCCAATCGAAACGGTCTGGGCGTTGGCGGAAAACTCCGGGACCTCCACAGCCTCAAGTTCCGGGTACTGCCGGACGGTGGCATCCCAGACGACCCCGGCGTCGACAGTTCCCAGTTTGATGTCGTTGGCGACGTCGTTGACGGTCGGCTTGAAAACTTTCACCCGCGCCTCGATGTCGTTCCACTGGCCGCTTCGCCGGAGCACTTCACGGGTGATGTTCCCGACGGCGGCGGCCTCGGGGTTCGCGAGGGCGACCCCGACGCGTGACAGGTCAGCCAGGCCGCGAACCCCGCGAGGATTCCCGCGGGCCACGGCAAGGACCGGGGTCAGCCGGGCGATCGGAACAGTCTCGGCGAGCAGCCCGTTCGATCGCGCAATCTGGAGATAGGAATCATCCGCCGCGAGGAACAGGTCCCCGTGCTCGGCGACCTTGATGTTCGCGAGCAGCGTGCCCGAGCCGCCGTACTGAAGCTGGACCGGAATTCCGGATTCCCGGCCGTAGGCCGCGGCGGCGCTTTCCACGGGCGGCTTGAGACCTGCGGCACAGAAGACCACCAGCGGTTCGGTCGAAACCCCGTTCGAGGGTCTTCCCGGACGCCCCAGCACGAGAAGTCCCACCAGCGCGACGACGGCCAGCAGCGATCCAAACAACCATGCCTTCGCGTCTTTCATCCGATGCGCCGACTGTAGTTTGGGACTCCGGGGAGTGCGAGCCCCCCCAAGGTGACAAATCCGCGGAGGTCAGGGGAGGGTGGAACACTCCGCGCAATGCGGATCCCGGCGGATGCGGAAGCGACGGAAGGTCATGTCCCTGAGATCGCATTGAAGCAGCACCCCCTTCAGGGGCTCACCCGCGCCGGTGAGAAGCTTGAGCACCTCCATCGCCGCCAGCCCCCCGACACTCGCTGAGACCGCCCCGAAGACGGGGAACCGCCGCGTCCAGGTGGTGGAAGTCTCCGGATACAGGCATCGGAGACACGGCGTCTCGCCGGGGACGAAGGTGGTGAGGTGGGCTTCCAGTTCGTACACCGCCGCCTCGACCATCGGCCGCCCCTGGCGCACCGCCTCGCGGTTCATGAGATAACGCTCACCAAACAGCGGGGCGCAATCCACCACCACGTCGGCTTCGCGCACCAGCGACGCGGCGTTCGTCTCGTTGACATTCTCGGCCACCGCCGTCACCTCGAGCCAGGGATTCAGTTCCCGCAGACGGCGGGCCGCCGACTCGACACGCAATGTCCCGATCGCCTCGTGCGTCATCAGGATCTGACGGTTCAAGTCGTTCGAACGGATGTTCCCACCATGGGCAAGAATCAGCCGACCCACGCCCGCGGCCGCGAGCTGGTATGCCACGCTCCCCCCCAGGCCGCCACACCGTGAGATCAACACCGTCGCCGCCTTCAACCTCTCCTGCCCCGCTTCCCCGACTCCCGCGACAGGGAACTGCCATTCGTACCGGACCCGCTCCTCCTCGCTGAGCGGGCGTCGGCGGTTGTCCGGAATCACGGGCGAAACAGGCTTCATCAGGTCGCTGCGGCGCAGCCTCGCGACCCGGCCGGTCGGATGTCGAGAACGCGGATCGAACCTGCCCTTGTTGCGCCTCGGGCTTCGGGGTAAGCATGCCCTGACCGTCCGAAGCACGGCCCGCCATGTTGTCTTCGTCGAAATCGAGTTTCCGCGGCCTTTCGCTGTGGATCGTCCTGCTGGCCGCGCTGGCCACCGGCCTCGCGACAGCGCTGTCCTCGCACGCCTGCCGCTACAACGTCCGCGACCTGGGATTCGTGGACCTCGAATCGCAGGTCTACCAACTGATCCTCGCGGACCTTCCCACCCTGACCCAGGACCGCCGGGAAAAGATTGCCCGGATCGCCGAGGGGGCCCTGCTGGACAGCAACGTGATCCTGGCTGGAAAAAGTTCCGACACCGCTCCCGGCCTGGTCCGCGCGGACTCCGCCGTTCTCCGCTCTCCGGACGGCGACCTTCTCGGGATCGCGCTGGGCGGAGCGATCGACGGCGCTGAACTTCCTCCCGGCCTTGAGGATTTGCTGGCTTCCCTCACCACCTCCCCCACCCGCGAAACCCTGGTGCGCCATGCTTCGGAAGGCTTCGCCGCGCTTCTGCTCGTCGAGGGAACCGATCCCCTGACCAACCGGCGCGCGCGCGAAATTGCCAGCGAATCGATCGAACAGGTGCGCGGCCAGATGGCATCGTTGCCCAAACCGATCGCGCACCCTCCGGCCGTGGTTCCCCTCACCGCCCCCGAGTTCGCCCGGGAACGCGTCCTGCTCTGGTCACTCGGTTTCGGCACCAACGGCCCTGGACCCGAACCCACCCTGGCGATCGTCTACGGCCGGGCGCGACGCATTGGTCCCCTGCTCCGGGGCGAAGCCATCACCACCGCGAGAATCCATCACGTGCTCGCCACCATCGGCGCGGACTGCGAATGCGGCCTCGACCTTTCCTGGACCCGCGGCAAACCGCTGCCCGTGCGCTGGCCGGCCAGCGTCCACACCCGGGTGGTGAAGGGGCTGGGCTTCGACCCCGAAAGCCCGCGCGTCAAACTCGAGGCGGCCCAGATTCTTGGGAAACGAGCCACCGCCATCACCCCGTCGATCGGCTATCGCGAGATCGATCTCGATGCCCCTGCCGCCAACCACGCGGCCCCGAACACGTCACCGTCCCCCACCGAAGCGGCAACCCCCACGCCGTCCGACGCCTCGCCGCCAACGGCCCTACCCCAGGCCCCTGCTCCTCCCGAACCGCCGGAACGATTGCCGCGCAATCTGCTCCTGGCCTTCGGCGGGCTCGGCCTGCTCGCCCTCGGAATCGGCCTCTGGATTTTTCTGCGCAGCCAATCGACCCCCTCCTGAACCCCCGCCTATGTCACGCCTTCCCTCCCCACCACGCTCGAGTGTCCCGGGAAGGGTCCGCTCGACCCTCCACTTCGCCTGCCTGCTGGTCGCGGGCCTGGCTCCGGTCGGACTGCGCGCGAACGACTGGCCCACCTACGCGCACGACATTCATCACAGTGCCACCACGTCGGAGGCGCTGCCCGCGTCCCGACTGCACCCGGCCTGGACTCTCCGCGCCCCTCTGCCCCCGGAACCCGCCTGGGACGGTGCCGCCAAATGGGATGCCTACGCCTACATCCGCGGCCTCAAATCGATGCGGAACTACGATCCCGCACCCCACGTGACCGTGGCCGGCCAGCGACTCTGGTTCGGCTCGACCACGGATGATTCGATCCACTGCCTCGACACCCGCAGCGGTCGGGAACTGTGGACCTTCACCACCGACGGTCCCGTCCGCATCGCGCCGACCATCGTGGGCGACCGGGTTTATTTCGGTTCCGACGACGGCTTCGCGTACTGCCTGGAGGCGGGAACAGGACGCGAGATCTGGCGCTTTCGACCGACGCCCGGAGGCCGACGCGTGCTCCACAACGGACGTTTCATTCCCCTTTGGCCATGCCGCACCGGTGTCCTGGTCCAGGACGGCACCGCGTACTTCGCCATGGGCCTGCTGCCCTGGAAGGAGACCTACCTGTGCGCCGTCGACGCGACCACCGGCGCCACCAACGGCCCGGGCCGCTATGTCCGGCGTCTCAACGAAGTAACCCTCGAAGGCTCCCTGCTCGCGTCCTCCACGCGCCTCATTTCCCCCCAGGGCCGGATTCCTCCGCTCCTCTTCCAGCGCCAGGACGGCGTTCCGCTGGGCCAGCTGGATGGCGGCGGCGGTTGCTTCGTCGTCCTCACCGACGATGAACGGATCCTTCACGGCCCCGGCAACAAGACCGGCTGGATCCAGGAAAGCAGCGAACGCGACCGCACCAAGATCGCCACCTTCAACGGCGCGTCCGCCATCATCGTGCGCGGCGACATCGCCTACCTGCTCACCGACCACGCACTCGCCGCGAGCCACCGGAAAACCCGCCGCGAACTCTGGAACCTCCCCCTGCCCGGCCGGCATTCGCTGATTCTCGCCGGGGACACCCTGTTCGCCGGCGGCACCGACGAGGTCACCGCGGTCCGTGCGTCGGACGGAGCCCGTGTCTGGAGCGCCGCGGTCCCCGGCCGTGCCTACGGCCTGGCCGTGGCGGATGGCGCCCTTTTCGCCAGCACCGACGAAGGCGTCATCACCTGCTTTCGCGCCCCGACCAGTCCCGTGGTTCCGGAACCTTCCGCCATCGCCGCCACCAGTCCGACCCCTGGTGCCCCAGCAACAGCGACAGCAAGAGCGACAGCGGCCACGCCGATTCCGAAGTTCGAGGACGCCGCCCTGGCCGGTCGTTGGGTTTTCCAGCGCAGCGAACTTCAGGGAACCGAAATCCGGAACCTGGTCCCCGGCGGTTTGGGCGCCGCGCTGCTCGGCAATGCCGCAATCGCAGCCGAGAATGGTGTCGAATCCCTGATGCTCGACGGCGAACGCCAGAGCGCGTTGCTCACCACCGACGTGAAAAGCCCGGAACTTCCCCGGGAACAATTCTCCGCCGAGGCCTGGGTGCGTGTGGACCGGCCCTCGGAATGGGGCGGCATCCTCGGAGCGCTCCAGGACAACGGGGATTTCGAACGCGGCTGGCTGCTGGGATTCCGGAACTCCTCCTTCTGTTTCGCCGTGGCCGCGGAATCCGGGCCGGGCCGCCTCACCTTCCTCACCGCTCCGGATGCCTTCGAATCCGGGCGATGGTACCACGTGCTTGGAACCTACGACGGCGCCACCATGCGCCTGTTCGTGAACGGCCGTGAGGCGGGCGTTTCCGTGGAGCAACGCGGGGCCATCCGCTACCCGCCCAAGGCCAGCTACGAGATCGGCGCCTACCACGACGACGACGAATTCTACCCGCTCGCCGGCCGGGTCCGGGAAATCCGGGTCTACCGCCGCGCCCTCACCGCGTCCGAGGCAGCCAGCCACGCAGGCGACCAGGGCGGCGAAAAAGCCAGCCGTGTTGAACTCGCCTCGGGCCCGGTCCTCGAATTCCTCACCCCCGACACCGCGGAAGTCCGATATCAAACCCTGCGTCCCTGCCCCACCGTGGTTCGCTGGGGATCGGACGGGGGCTCGACCGAAACGCTCGCGGACACGGTGGCGAAGACCGACCACCGCATTCAACTCCGCGGGCTCCGTCATCAACGCCTGTACCGCTACGCCCTGGAGGTGGCCGATGGAACCCGCACCGGCACGACCGACAACTTCGAGTGCGACAACTTCTTCAACTACTGCCCCCACCCGCTGCCCCAGGGCCCCTCGCCGTACCCGGGTGCCACGGAGGAGGACGCGATTTCCAGGACCGCCCGCGACCTGCTCGCCCGCAGTCCCGTGACCCGCGGGATTTGTCTGGTGCTCCAGGGCGGCGACGGCCGGCTCGCCTACGAGATCGCCCGGCGCAGCAGCCTTCGCGTGGTCATGGTCGACACCCGCCTCGACCAGGTTCGAACCGCGCGCGAACGACTTCTCCAGGCCGGGGCCTACGGCAGCCGGATCGCCGTGCACCACGTCGAATCGCTCGATCGTCTGCCATTCGTCGACCGCTTTGCGGATCTCGCGATTGTCGCCGGAAACGAAGCGTCGTCGCCCTCCGTGGCCACGGTGTCGGGGATTCTCCCATGGTTGCGTCCACGCGGCGGTGTGGCGCTTCTCGGCGGACCGGGAACATCGCCCGAACAGCTGACCCTCTGGCTGAAGTCGTCCGAAACCCCGGGCCCCATCACGCTCGAACGCAGCCGGGAAGGCGACTGGCTCCGACTCACACGGGGCCAGGAGCCGGGAAGCGCCGATTGGACCCATCAGTACGGCAGCGCGGACAACTCGGCGTACAACGGCGAAACCCTGGGCGGGGCGTCGAAGACCGAGGACCTCGACGTCCAGTGGCTGGGCCGCCCCGGACCGCGTGCGCAGCCCGATCGCAACGGCCGCAAGCCGGCGCCGCTGTCGACCGGCGGACGGCTGTTCGTGCAGGGACTCCAGCGCATTCTCGCCATCAACGCCTACAACGGCACCCTGCTCTGGTCCCGTGAGATTCCGCCGCTTCAACGTTTCAACCTGCCCCGTGACTCGGCGAACTGGTGCGCGGACGAACAGCACCTGTACACCGCCATCGGCGGACAATGCTGGCAGTTCGACGCGGCCACCGGCGAGGTGAAGCAACGCTTCAAGGTCCTGCCCTCCCCACGCCGGTTGGCCGACGAGGACTGGGGTTACCTCGCCCTCCAGGGGAGCACCCTGTTGGGCAGCACCGTGCGAAAGGGCACGGCCTACACCGAATTCTGGGGCGGCGCCGAGGCCGGCTGGTACGACGCCACGAAGGGGCCCTCGACCTTCAAGGTCGTCGGAGCGGGTCTCTTCGCCCTCGACACCGCGGGGGGCGAACGGCGCTGGGAGTACTCCAACGGGCGAATCTTCCACAGCACCCTCGCGCTCGCCGGACGCCACCTCTACTTCGTCGAATCGCGCCACCCGAAGGTCCTCGCGGCACCCTCCGATCGGCTCGGCCTGCCTGAGCTCTGGCACGACCTGCACCTGGTCGCACTCGACATCGAGCGCGGGACGGTCGCGTGGGATCGTGCGATCAAACCGTCCCCGGGCGAGGTGGTGTTCTATCTGGCCCACGGCAGCGGCCGCCTCGTGCTCGTGTCGTCGGGAGCCAAGGCGTATCACATCGATGCCTTCGAAGAGCACGACGGCCAGGCGCTCTGGCACACGGATTTTCCGTGGGAAAAGGACAATCACGGATCGCACATGTCCCGGCCCGCCATCGTGGGGGAACGCCTCTTCGTACGACCCCGGGCCCTCGATCTGGCCACCGGGAAATTCCTTGAGGTCTCGATGCCGGGCGGTGGTTGCGGAACCTACGCCGCGACGGCCAAGGCCATGTTTTTCCGGAACAGCAATGTCACCGTCTGGGATCCGGAACGCGGCTACACCTCGTCGTGGAGCCGGCTTCGACCCGACTGCTGGCTGAGCACCATTCCGGCGTCGGGACTGCTGCTGTCGCCGGAAGGCGGCGGCGGCTGCAGCTGCGGTTCCTGGATGGAAACCTCCATCGTGTTCGCCCCCGTGGCCACGCGGACGGCACGCTGAGATTTTTTCACTTCGATTGTAAGAAGTCGGCGGAATCCTGCGTTAACCGGGTAACACGCAGAGATCCCCCCCATGAACACGACCTGCCTGCCCTGGAACAATCCACCGACCTACGCCCCCGGACCCCGCACCTTCCCCGCCCCCCTCCCGCCGCCGATCGTCCCACGGCCGCCCGAGCCCCCGGACTCGCCGCGGCCCCCGGTGTCGACGCCGCCAAGCCCGAACTCCCTGATGTCCTGGGTGGAGTGGCTCGATGAACTGGTCTGCAGCGGAGGCCCCGAGCCCACCGACTACATGCGACTCAACGACTGCCTTCGCGATCTCGCACGTGAACGGTCCGTGGTTCCGCACGGTCCCGCTGTCGTCGAAGCCGCCCGCGCCGTGCTCGCCCCCACCCTGCTCAAAGGCACCATCCATGGCTTCGTCCATCTCCGCCCGCACGGTCACGCCGTGGACTACGAACTGCTTGAACGCATCCTCAGCTACCACCACAGCACCGACCCCAATCTCGTGCGCTGGGACAGCTACTGCCACGCCCTGCCCGTCGCCCGCGCCCTGCGAAGCCGGGCCATGCACCTTCGCGCCCTGCTCGAGCAACTCGAGGAATCAGCCGACAACGAACCGTTGCGCGTCCTCCATTTTCGCAGCGGGCCCGGACGTGAATTCGCCGACTACTTCATCGCGCGCGGCTCGCAATCGCGGCTGCGCTGCGACTGCGTCGATCCCGATCCCGCGGCGGTCCTGCATGGACGCCGCAACGTCGCGCGCATGACCGATCGCATGACGTTTCATCAGGCGCCGCTCCTTCGTTACCGGGCCGCCTGGAACTACCGGCTCATCTGGGCCTCAAGCCTCTGCGAAACCCTGGATGATCGCGCCCTCGGACTGGTGATACGCCGGCTCCTGCGACAGCTCGAGCCGGGCGGGAAAATTGTCCTGTGCCAGTTGAGCCGTCCCGACGCCTCGGCGTGCCTGCTCGATGTGCTGGCCGACTCGCAACTCCACTATCGGGATGCGGAGACCCTCGAAGAGATCGCCCTGGAGGCGGGTGCCTACCCGGATGCGGTGCGTGTCCTGCGCGACCCGACCCACGCGAATCTTTACCTCCATCTCCACCGTCCCTTCGTGCCGCTGCGACGCCGTTCCCGCCGGCGCACCGTCGGGTTCGCGATCCAATCCCCGCTTCGCTGGGGGACCTCCCGCCCCATGCTCCCCTTTCTTCCTTCGGAACCCCTGCGCCCGGCGGCCTGAGGCACGGCCAACGGCGCCCAACCCACCGGCTTGAGAATCCCGGTCCCCACGTCTCACCCCCGATCCCAGGTCACCTCGCTTCGCGACAACCCCAGATCGTCCTCATAGTGAAGGACCGTCGCCTGGTGTCCGAGCACGCCGAAGTTCGAGAACAACGCCGTCGCCGGAAGATCGAGATCAAACAGTCCGGGCGCCGCCGCCTCCCGCGCGAGATTCAGTCGCACCGCATCGGTGGGATGGGTGTCGAACAACCCGGGTTCCCTCGCCAGGGCACGCTGGATCCACCGCTCCCGCTTCGCCTCGTCCACGGCCAACGCGGCCCGGGCGATGGCCCGCGGAAGGTTGTCGGGGAGCGGCCGACGCAACTGCCAGTTCGCCCGCATCTGGCGGTAGGATTCCCGGGCCACCTCGGAAAGGACCGGAAGGTGCAGGAGCGCGGCTTCAAACGCGGCACTGCCACCGACGGCCACCTGGCATCGGTCCGCGTCCCGTTCGAGCTCGCGGAGGAGAAGGCAGCTGACGGCGTGGCCGGCATGGAACAGCAGGATCAAAAGCCCGCGCGAAAACCAAACCCCCAGGCGCGCCACACCGACCAAAATCTGTCCCACCCCGGAACCCGAGCTCTCCGCGTAGTCGGCGACGGCGTCATCCCAGGAATCCCTTTCGTAGGCGACCCGCGCGAGCCACCTGCCGATCGCGCGGACGAGGTAGCTCGCCCGCAGTCCCCAACCCTGTTTGAAGTGGGCCAGTTCGTGGGCGACCACCCCGGCCAACTGGCGCGCATCGAAGGACGCGATCAGGGGCAGCCCCAGCGACAACACGAAGTCGTGTCCGGCGAGACTGATCCAACCCCGACGAAATCCGGCGGAAGCATTGAGCCGGCAATCGACATCGATACGCGCAGGACGCGGGGCGCCGACGGCATCGGCGATCATGTGGACAAAGGCGAAGAGAAGCGGTTCCGCGGCCGGGTTCAGCGCCAGGCTGGGAGATTCGGGTCGGCGCCGGGCGAACAGCGGTTTCACCAGGAACAGCAGCATGAAACCGCCCACGAACAGTCCCATGATGTAGAGCATGAGAACGAGGCCCGTGAGCCGGATCCCCCCGGTGAAACCCCGGGCCCATTGGAACCAGCCCATGGCAAATTCCCAGACGCCCCACCCCACCCCGACCACGATCGCCAGATAGACCAACGGAAGAATCAGCATGGTCAGCGTCACCGCCAGCAGCGCCACCCGATAGGCCAGGGTGGGCGATGCCCGGGGAAGCACCCCGCGAAAGGCCTTCGCGATGTCCGATGCGGTCGGGCCCTGGCCCTCCTCCCTACCCCCGACCCCCTCCCGAAACGCTTCTCTCGCGTCCACGTCGCGCGTCGCCGATTCCAGTTCCGGTTCTGATTCCGGTTCCGGTTCCGGTTCCACCAGGTTGACCGGAAGACCGCAATGGGGACAGTCCACTCCAGCCCCCGCGAGTTCGGGCGGGAACTCGATGAGCCCGCCACAATGCGGGCAGGGGCAGATTCTGGGTTCGGCGTCGCTCGACACGGCGGTTGCCGGCTCCACAGCCGTTGGCGCCCGGGCGGGCGCCGGCGTTCATTCGCTGGGCGGATCGCCGAAGTGCGCCTTCCACGAAGCATACGCGGCGCAATCCCGGAGCATGGCGTCCAGGGTCGCGGCCAGGGGCTCGATCTGGACCAGACCCGAGAACACCGCGCGATCACCGATCTCGTCCTCGAGCACGAAGGTTGGGCGCTGGGTGACCTTGAGGTCATGGAACTCCGCAGTGCTAGCGCGAACGCGTTGCTCGATGCCGGGCGAACGCGCCTTCTCCAGCAGGGTCGCGGCGGGGATTCCGGTGACGCCGGCCGCGACTTCCGCGCTCACCTCCCATTGTCCCACCTTGAGGCCCTTGCGGACGGCAGCCTCGGCGAGCGCGAGGCGAAGTCGGTCATCCCCGAAGCCCAGGTCGCGTCCGGCTTCGGCCATGGCGTTGGGTGCGAGGTATTCGGTCCGACCCGGCTCAAGCCAGGCGCCGTTGAGCATGAACGGGGAGCGCACGATCGTGCCGCTGCGCCGGTAGAACCAGTCCTCCTGGGCCCGCGACACCGGAATGCCCGGGGCCTCCAGGATCGCGATCCGCCAGTCGAACGCGGCGACCCCGGCATAACGCTGCTTGAGCTCCGCCCACATCGGCTCCGCCCAGTAGCACCAGGACGAAACCACCTCGAGATAGTAGGTGACCTTCAACTGCATGACGTCCACGTGGTAGCGCGCACCCGCCACCGAGTCACGCGACATTCAGGGAGAACCACCCAGGCCGGTGCATCCCGAAGTTGTTGGTAGGGGTTGTCGCGCTGCGAC